>NZ_CALXRN010000221.1 GCF_944390595.1 uncultured Brachyspira sp.
CAAATATTATAGGCTCTATTTCAAACCAAGTTTTTACAGGTATCGTTCCTCTTAAAAATATTCCATGTCCGAATTGTGTTACATTATTATCTCTATCTGTTATATTATAAGATGCCATATAAAGTATTGATAAATAATAACTATTAATACCTATAGCTCCAACATAATTTTCAGTAATAGCCGGAGTACCTTCAACAAAAGGATATTCATGTCCTCCATTATGCCAATAGTGAATTCCTATATAAGGAGTTGCTATTTCATGTGCAAAATCCATAGAATAAGTAACGCCTACATCAAATCTTTCTCTATGTTTGGCATTGTTTTGTATCTGCCAATTCATATAAACCTCTCCATTACCTCCTTTAAACCATTGAAAAGAAGCACCATATTCATAATAACCATGTGTGAAAGGTTCATTATATTGATATTCTTCAGGACCTTTTGCTATTAAAGTATTATCCGGTGTAGAGCGTACAACTGGCGTCATATCCATTAAAGGGTCTCTTATGGGTGAAGGAAGATTATGTCCTCCTGTCATTGTACCTATTTTCAAAGACACATATTCATTAGATAATTGAGTTGTTACTATTGGAAATACTCTTATACCTTTAGGAAATTCAAATGTAAATGGGAAAAATACTGAAGCTCCTACTCTTAAAGTAATAAAATCATTAAATTTTATATCAAAAGCTCCTTCTGTAAAATTTTCAAAATATGTTAATGTTGTTCTTGTATCCTGCCAAAATGTATTTTCACCATTATATGCATAGGAACTTGTAAATAGTCTAAAATCTACAGTAGTATTTGCATGCAAAAAATACCCCCCCCTGTATACAGTTATTAATATACATAAGAAAAAACGTATTATATGTTTCATAAAATATCCTATAAATAAATGAATAAAAGAGTATAATTGTTCATTATAGCACAGATAATATAAAATTACAATTATGATAATTATATATTAAAGTGTATTTCCTAACACATATTTATATAAAAATATTTTTTAAACTAATAATAATTAAATTAAGAAAAGTCTATAGATTTTTATATTTAACTCTTTAGTATTTTAAAATTACTCTTTACAATAAGGCATTTTATATTATAATTGATTAATCATTTTGATTCTTTATTCAAAATTAAAACTATTATTAGGAGTTATACAATGATTAAAAGAGCATTAATATCTGTATTCTACAAAGACGGAATATTAGACTTTGCTAAATTCTTGACTTCAAAAAATGTGGAAATAGTTTCTACTGGAGGAACTTATAAATATTTGAAAGAAAATAATATACCAGTTATAGAGGTTGCTGAAGTTACAGGAGCTAAGGAAATGCTTGACGGCAGAGTAAAAACTTTGGATCCTAAAATACATGGTGCAATACTAGCTATAAGAGATAATCCTGTTCATATGGAAACTATTAAAGAGAGAGGAATAACTCCTATTGATATGGTTATAGTTAATCTTTATCCTTTCTTTGAAAAAGTACAAGATAATAATTTAAAATTTGAAGAAAAGATTGAATTTATTGATATAGGCGGACCTACAATGCTTCGTTCTGCTGCTAAGTCTTTTAAAGATGTTGTTGTTATAAGTGATGTTAAAGATTATGATTTAGTAAAAAGCGAAATGGAAAAAGGGGAAGTTAGTTTTGAAACAAAAAAATATTTAGCTTCTAAAGTATTTAATTTAACTTCTGCTTATGATGCTGCTGTTTCTGAGTTTATGTTTAATTCATTAGAAAATAAAGAAGATAAAAAACTTAATTATTTGAATATGTCTTATGCATTACAAGAGAAATTAAGATATGGTGAAAATCCTCATCAGGGAGCAAGCTATTATGTATCAACTACAGATAAAGGTTCTATGAAAGATTTTGAACAATTAAATGGAAAAGAACTTTCATTTAACAATATCAGAGATATGGATATAGCTTTAAAAATAGTGTTAGAATTTGATGAGGCTAAAAAAGAATATGCTTGTTCTGCTATAAAACATTCTACTCCTTGCGGCGCTGCTTTGGGTTCTAGTGTATTAGAGGCTTATAATAGAACTTATGAATGCGATCCTACTTCTATATTCGGCGGAATAGTGGCTTTCAATAGCACAGTAGATGAAGCAACTGCAAAAGAACTTATTAAAATATTCTTAGAAATTGTTATTGCTAAAGACTTTACTCCTGAAGCTTTGGAAGTATTAAAAACTAAAAAGAATTTAAGAATTATAAAATATAAAACTAATACCAGCGATAAAATTAATGTTGTTAAAGTTGATGGCGGATTACTTGTACAAGATGAAGATACTACTCTAATAGAAGATTATAAAGTTGTAACAGAGAAAAAGCCTACAGAAGAAGAGATGAAGAATTTAATATTCGGAATGAAGGTTGTAAAATATGCAAAATCAAATGCTATAGTAGTAATAAAAGACTGTATGGCTAAAGGTATAGGAAGCGGACAAACTAACAGAATATGGGCTTGCGAAGATGCTTTAGAGAGAGCAGGCGACGGAGTTGTAATGGCTTCTGATGCTTTCTTCCCATTCAGGGATGTTGTTGATGCTTGTGCTAAATACAATATAAAAGCTATAATTCAGCCTGGCGGTTCCATGAGAGATCAGGAATCAATAGATGCTTGTAATGAACATGGCATTGCTATGATATTTACTGGAATAAGACATTTTAAACATTGATAAATTAAAGCGGAGTTAATTTTTATTAGCTTCGCTTTTTTATTATTCTAAATTCAAGTAATATGATAATATATTTTTAAATGACCTTAAATGATACATTATATCATAAATATCTCTTATATTGATAATTTTATGCATAACATAAAAAGGATTAAAAGATAAATTATAAAAATATTCTATATATTTGAATATTTTTTTATCCTCAATAGGAAGATTCATTATAGTTTGACGCATATCGTAATCAAACCAATTCTTAGTTTTTATAAGACCATTTTTATCGCAATATTCAAAGAGTTTAGTACCAGGATATGGAACAAATATTGAAGCATTCATAGAATTAATATAACCGTTAAGCATTAAATATTTAACAACATTAAAAGTATTTATTATATCTTCATCTGTTTCCCAAGGATAGCCTATTTTTACCATCATATCAGTAAAAAGTCCCGCTCTTCTAGCCAATTTTATAGATTCAACCATAGTATCAACTGTATTATTTACTATTCCAAGTTTTTCTATAGTGCTGTTGTTTCCGGAAGGCAAATTAAATATTATAGTTTTAAATCCTGACTTTTTCATCATCTTATAATCTTGATAATCAAGAGCATTAAGATACATATAACAATCTATATATACTTTTTTATTAAGTTTTCTTTCTTTCATTGTCTCGCAAAATATAGAAAGCCATTCACCTGTAGGAAAATAAACACTACTGTCAATAATTTCTTTTATACCATAACGTTTATTTAAATATTCAATTTCATCTATTACATTTATTGGATTTCTAAGCCTTACATTATTGAATAATATATTTGAAGAATTACTGTTGTAATTATTATATAAGGATCCCCTTCCTGACATTATAAAAGTTCCTGGAGTCTTTTTAAAATGTTCATTTTTTTTTGAATACAGTTTCCAATTTGTTAAATTTCTATCTATAAAAGGAAGTCTGTCCAAAGAATTTTCCAAAACAAAAGCACCTGTACTTTTTATATTACCTGTAGAAGTTCTGTAATAGATGCCTTTATTTAATTTTTCACCGTAATTTAAATGATTAATCAAATTAAGCATAAGCATGTCATAATCACCGCCTGTAAGTATGAAATCAGCTTTTGAATTAATCAAACTTTCTTCAGGCATGGCAGTAACATGATCTCCTGCTAAAACAACAAGCATTTTATTATATTTTTCTTTTATTACGTCTATTGTATCCCAAATATAATTTATAATAGGTGTTTTTACTTCAAAAAAAATCAAATCAGGAACTATTTCATCTATAGAATTAAACCATTCAATAGTAGTCATATTTCTGGCTATAGTATCAAGAAAAATAACATTTATACCATTATTTTTAAGCAAAGTAGCAGCATAAGATGGTATTATAGGGTATGCATATGATGGATTTTTAAGCCATTGAAATTGTCTATTTAAAGATATTAATGGATAGCCATTATTATATTCAAAAGGAGGATATGTTATACATACTTTCTTTACTTGTTTTTTCTTCATAATACAATATATAATTACTTAGTCTTTTTGGCAGATCTTTTGCCTTTCTTCTTGATAATTTTATTTTCGTATACATATTTTTCAAGCTCATACTGATCGTCAAAAATAACATCATACCATTCTTCATATCTCTCGCATTTAGGAGGGCTATGTTTAGAACATATATCATTCCTATTTTCATAATTTTTGCATAAATATGTTTTCTTATCCAAATATCTGCATTCGCTTCTTATCATGTGATACCATGTGTTTTCATGTATAAAAATAAAAGAATGTCTAAAATGAAGATACCACTTTAATGTATTTAATTCATTTTCATTTTTAGGAGGAGATATTTCCATAACTAAATCATGGCAGCACAAAGAATTGCAGTCTGCACATAATTTTTCACTTACCTTTTCCTGTCTGTTTTTTAATAAACTATCTGATGGAATGACTTTCAAAATAAGACCGCCTTATAATAATATTAATATATATTATAATAGTAATTAATTAAAATTCAATACATTAATTATTAAAATAATTTTCCATAAAATTAATAAGTTTTTTTTGAGAATCTATATAGTTTTTAATATTATCTTCAGTTAAACATTTAAGCATTACTATATCTAAATTCTCACATTCTTTTAAAATAGGCTCTGCAAATGTTATTCCTTTTTTAGTAAAACTTATTAATCTATTTCTTTTATCTTTAGGATTAACTTTTTTCTTTATATAACCTTTTTTCTCAAAGTTGTCTAATATAGAACATACTGTCTGTTTAGGAATAGATAATTTTTCTGTAATTGTGCTTTGTACGCATTCTTTATTATCGTATATTATCTTTAATGTAAATAAAGCTAAATCAGTAATGCCGTATTGTTTAGCCCACAAATAATAAAACCTATTAGAAGTATACCAAAAATCATATATAACTTCCATATATTTTTTTATATCTTCACTTTTCATTAAAATACCTGCTTTTTAGTATTTATTATTCTAATTATATTTTATATTAAACAATAAATTTAAAATAAAACAAGTATAAAAATAATAAATAAGGCTGCCATTATCAAATAATGACAGCCTAAAATTATAGAATTATTTTATTTATTAATATACTCCGTTATAAGCATCTAAATAAATTTCTCTTAATTCTTTCATAAGAGGATAAACCGGATTAGCTCCAGTACATTGATCATTAAATGCCTGTTCTACTATATCATCAAGCTTAGCCATAAAGTCTTTTTCAGATACTCCATATTCTTTTATAGATAGAGGTATATCCAAATCTTTTTTAAGTCCGTTTATAGCCTTAATTAAATTAGCTACTTTTTCTGTTTCGTTTTTACCGCCAAGCTCAAGCAAGTCAGCAACAGCAGCATATCTTTGTCTAGCATGAGGATATTTATACTGAGGGAATAAACCTTGTTTAGTAGGCTTTTCATTAGAGTTATATTTTACAACATGACATATTAAAAGAGCATTAGCAAAACCATGAGGTATATTAAAAGCAGCACCCAATTTATGAGCCATAGAGTGACAAATACCAAGGAACGCATTTGCAAAAGCCATACCAGCTAAAGAAGCAGCATAATGCATTTGTTCTCTTGCTTCAGGGTTTTCAGCACCCTCTTTATATGAAGAAGGCAAATATTTAAATATTAATTTAATAGCTTTTTCTGCATTGCTGTTAGAGAACTCAGTAGAACATATAGAAGCATAAGCCTCAAGAGCATGAGTTAAAGAGTCAATACCGCTTGCAGCACATAAACTCTTAGGCATACTCATAACTAAATTAGCGTCCAATATTGCCATATTAGGTGTAAGAGCATAATCAGTAATAGGATATTTAATATGTGTAGCATCATCAGTTATAACGGCAAAAGGAGTAGTTTCAGAACCTGTACCTGAAGTAGTAGGTATTGCAACAAATTCAGCTTTTTTTCCTAACTCTCCGGCATCGCATATTCTTTTTCTTATATCCATAAATACCATAGCTATATCTTCAAATTTTACTTGAGGATTTTCATATAATAACCAAGCTATTTTTCCAGCATCTATAGGAGAACCTCCTCCTAAAGCAATAATCAAATCCGGCTCAAAAGCATTGGCAACTTTTAATATATCCATTACAGTGCTTATAGTAGGATCCGGCTTAACATCAGAGAATACAGTATATCTTACTCCTATATCATCCAATACCTTAGTAACATTATCAGTAATACCTAATTTATAAAGAGGGCCGTCTGTTATAATTAAAGCTCTTTTTTTCTCAGCATATTCTCTTAAAGCAACATCTAAAGAACCTCTCTTCAAATATATTTTTCTTGGTACTCTATACCATAACATATTTTCTCTCCTTGAAGCTACAGATTTAATGTTTAAAAGATGTTTAACACCAACATTTTCACTAGTAGAATTATTACCCCAGCTTCCGCATCCTAATGTCAAAGAAGGCTCTAATCTAAAGTTATAAACATCTCCTATAGCTCCCTGAGAAGAAGGCATATTTATAAGTATTCTTCCTGTAGGCATTTTCTCATAGAATTTTTCTATTCTATCTTTTTGATTATCTTCATCTGTGTATAATACAGAAGTATGGCCTAATCCTCCGAATACTATCAAACTATGTGCTTTATTTAAAGCATCTTCATAATTATCAGCTTTATACATTCCAAGAACAGGAGACAATTTTTCATAAGAGAATGCTTCATCTTTGCTTATACTGCTGGCTTCTCCTATAAGTATTTTAGTTTCTTCAGGAACAGTAATACCAGCCATTTTTGCTATAACATGAGCAGGCTGTCCTACTATTTTAGCATTTAAAGCTCCGTCTATAATGATTACCTTACTGAGTTTAGCTTTTTCTTCTTTATTGAGTAAGTAAGCTCCTCTATAAATGAACTCTTTTTTTACTTCCTCATAAACACTTTTTACAACAACTACAGTTTGCTCACTGGCACATATCATACCATTATCAAAAGTTTTACTCATAATAACAGAGTTTACAGCCATTTTTATATCAGCTGTTTCATCTATAATGGCAGGAGTATTACCGGCACCTACACCTAAAGCAGGTTTACCGCTAGAATAAGCAGCTTTAACCATACCAGGACCGCCTGTAGCTAAAATCAAATCAATTTTCGGATGGCTCATTAAAGCAGCTGATAACTCAACTGTAGGCTCTTCAATACAGCCTATAAGTCCGTCAGGAGCTCCATGTTCTACTGCTACTTTATTGATTATTTTACATACTTCTGCTGTACATTTTTTTGCTCTTGGATGAGGAGAAAATACTATAGCATTTCTTGTTTTTAATGTTATCAATGCTTTGAATGCTGCTGTTGATGTTGGGTTTGTAGTAGGAACAACACCGGCTATAACCCCAATAGGTTCAGCAACTTTTTTTATACCCATAGCCATATCTTCGCTTATAATTCCGCAAGTTTTTGTATTTTTATATTTATTATAAATATACTCTGAAGCAAAGTGATTTTTTATAACTTTATCTTCAACTATTCCCATGCCGGTTTCTTCGCATGCCATTTTTGCCAAAGGTATTCTTCTGCTGTTAATAGCAATAGCACATGCTTTAAATATAGCATCCACTTGTTCTTGAGTGAAAGAGGCATATATTTCCTGTGCTTTTTTTGCTTTCATTATCAATTCATCAAGCAAAGGATTTTCTATTTTTGGTTTACTATCTTTACTCATTTTTACTCCCTTATCAATTTGTGATAAAAATATTGTATATTGTACTATTAATTATATATAATGTCAATACCTATTATGTTATTTGTATACATACTTCAATATATATAAAATAATTTATATATTATTATATAATTATGAGATTAAATGTAATAATTTTTTGATAAAATGATAGCATTAAAATTAATCATGTTATATAATTGATGAATAAATAATTTTTTTAAAATAATAAACGGAGATAATTAATTATGACTTTCTCAGATTTAATTATGAATTTAAACAAATTCTGGAGTGAAAATAATTGTATAATACAGCAAGGATATGACTTAGAAGTAGGAGCAGGGACTTTTAACCCAGCAACTGCATTAAGAGTATTAGGACCGGAACCTTTTAATGTAGCTTATGTAGAACCTTCAAGAAGACCAACAGACGGAAGATACGGAGAAAACCCTAACAGACTTCAGCATTATTATCAATACCAAGTTATAATGAAACCATCTCCGGAAAATTTTCAGGATCTATATATACAAAGTTTAGAAGCATTAGGCATAAGTTTCAAAGATCATGATATACGTTTCGTACATGATGACTGGGAATCACCTACTTTAGGAGCTTGGGGATTAGGATGGGAAGTTTGGCTTGACGGTATGGAAATTACTCAGTTTACATATTTCCAAGCTGTAGGAGGAGTAAACTTAAAGCCTATAGCAGGAGAAATTACTTACGGACTTGAAAGAATATGTATGTATCTTCAGAATGTTGATAATGTATATGATTTGGAATGGGGACATGGCATAAAATACGGAGATGTACATTTACAAAGTGAAAGAGAATTCTCTAAATATA
>NZ_CALXRN010000222.1 GCF_944390595.1 uncultured Brachyspira sp.
TACTACTTCTAAATGCCCATTAGATGAAGCCAAAATAAAAGCTGTTCTATTATAATCATCTTTAGCATTTACATCGGATCCTTTATCTAGCAAATATTTTACTACTTCTAAATGCCCATTATATGAAGCATCCATCAAAGCTGTTCTATTATAATCATCTTTAGCATTTACATCGGATCCTTTATCTAGCAAATATTTTACTACTTCCAAATTCCCATTTCTTGAAGCATCCATCAAAGCTGTTCTATTATATTTATTTTTAGCATTTACACCGGCTCCTTTTTCTAGCAAATATTTCACTACTTCTAAATGCCCATTATATGAAGCATCCATCAAAGCCATATTTAAATAAACAGATCCTGAATCTATTAAAAGTTTTACTACTTCTAAATGCCCATTAGATGAAGAATAAATCAAAGCTGCCCAATTATGACGATATTTAGCATTTACATCAGAGCCTTTTTCTATTAAGGCTTTTAATGTTTCTAAATCATTATTTTTAGAGGCTTCTAATAATTCAATCATTTTATATACTTCATAAAAATATAGGCGGCTGAAAATGAATCCTTAAAATTAATCTCCAACCGCCCATTAGACTTTATATATTCAACTTTTACTTTTTATCTATTATTTATTATCATCAACAACTTCATAATCAGCATCAACTACGCCGTCATCTTTTATGCCTGATGATTCTCCGCCTGATGATGATTGACTGCCTGCATCAGGTTGTGCCTGCTGCTGTGCACCTGCTTGTTTATAAAGTGCCTCTGAAGCTTTGCTCCATGCTGCCTGTAAATCGTCTGTAGCTCTTTTAATACTGTCTGTATTATTAGATTCTACTGCTGATTTTAATGCATTCATTTTTGACTCAATCTCTGATTTATCAGAAGGCTGTAATTTATCGCCGTTTTCTTTCAACAATTTTTCTGTTTGATAAATCATATGGTCAGCATTGTTTTTAGCTTCAACTTCTTCTTTTTTCTTTTTATCTTCTTCAGCATGTTTTTCAGCATCCTGAACCATTTTATTTATTTCATCCTCGCTTAATCCGCTTGAAGATTCTATTCTTATTTTCTGCTCTTTACCTGTACCTAAATCTTTAGCTGTAACATGTACTATACCGTTAGCATCTATGTCAAATGATACTTCAATTTGAGGTACTCCTCTTGGTGCAGGAGGTATTCCTACTAAATCAAATCTTCCAAGCTCTCTGTTGTCATTAGCCATTTTTCTCTCACCCTGTAATACTCTAATAGTTACAGATGATTGATTGTCTGCTGCTGTAGAGAATACTTGTTTTTTATTTGTAGGTATAGTAGTGTTTCTGTTGATTAAAACAGTCATTACTGAACCTTCTGTTTCAATACCAAGTGAAAGCGGAGTAACGTCAAGAAGAAGTACATCTTTAACATCACCTTTAATGATACCGCCTTGTACTGCAGCTCCCATTGCTACTGCTTCATCTGGGTTTACACTCTTATTTGGTTCTTTTCCGAAGATATTTTTAACTATTTCCTGCACCATAGGAACTCTTGTTGAACCGCCTACAAGTATAACTTCATCTATATCGCTAGTAGAAAGTCCTGCATCTTTCAATGCTTTTTCACATGGTATGCGTGTTTTCTCTACTAAGTCTCTAATTAAATCCTCAAATTTTGCTCTTGTTAAAGATACATTCAAGTGTTTAGGACCTGAAGCATCTGCTGTCAAGTATGGCAAATTAATATCAGTTTGTAATGAGCTTGAAAGTTCTTTTTTAGCTTTCTCGCCTGCTTCTTTTAATCTCTGTAAAGCCATTTTATCATTATTCAAGTCAACGCCTGTATCTTTCTTAAACTCATCTATTAACCAATCAATAATAGCTTGGTCGAAGTCATCACCGCCCAAGTGAGTATCACCGTTTGTACTTTTTACTTCAAATACTCCGTCAGCTAATTCAAGTATAGATATATCGAAAGTACCGCCGCCCAAGTCATAAACCGCTATTTTCTCATCTTTCTTTTTCTCCATACCATAAGCTAAAGCTGCAGCAGTAGGCTCATTTATAATTCTCAATACATTAAGTCCGGCAATACGTCCGGCATCTTTAGTAGACTGTCTTTGGCTGTCATTAAAGTATGCAGGTACTGTAATTATAGCATCAGTTACAGTTTCACCTAAATATTCTTCTGCTGTTTGCTTCATCTTTTGAAGTATTCTTGCACTTATTTCCTGAGGAGTGAAGTTTCCTTCTAAAGTTTTTATTTTTACTTTTCCGCCGTCTTCTATAACAGTATAAGGCATTCTTGAACGCTCTTCTGTTACTTCACCATAAGTATTACCCATAAATCTTTTAATAGAGAAGATTGTATTTTCTGGGTTAGTTACCATTTGGTTTTTAGCAGGCTGACCTACTAATATTTCGCCTTTATTTGTAAATGCTACTATAGAAGGTGTTGTTCTGTTTCCTTCTGCATTTGTTATTACTACAGGTTTGCCGCCTTCCATTACTGATACGCATGAATTTGTTGTTCCTAAATCTATTCCAATTATTTTACTCATTATAAATTTCTCCTTTAAATTATTTAATTCTTTTTAATATTAAAAATTAATATTATTATAAAAATTATTTATTATATATATTGTTATTAGTCTTTTGTCAGAACACTAACAACATATTCAGTATGACCATTACCCAAATGTGAAGTAGTAAGGTCAACATTTATTACTTCTTTGTCTTTAATATGATTGTTTATTGCATCGCTTAAATCCTGCAAAACACCATTTATATGCTGTATATTTGCTTTTTTATCACCTTTTGGTTCATAATAAGCTCTAAAAAGTTGAATATGTGCCATAAAATCTCCTAGTTTTAATTTATTTATTCTTTAGCAGCAGCCGGCTTTCCAACTACCACTTTAGCTGTTCTCAAAAGTTCATCATTCAATTTATATCCTTTAGCATAAACTTCTACAACTTGTTCTTTATCAATAGTTGGAACTTCTATCATAGTTAATGCTTCATGTACATTAGGATCAAACTCTTCTCCCAATGATTCTATTTCAGAAACCCCATTGTCATGCATAAAATCTATAAACTGTTTATGTATTAATTCTATTCCCTTATAATATTCACTTCCTTGAATATTGGAATCCTTTTCTCCAGCTTTCAATGCCCTTTCAAAATTATCCATAAAATTCAAAAGCGACAATAATAAATCTTTATTAGCTCTTTTAATACCATCTGCTTTTTCCTTAGCAGTTCTCTTTCTAACATTTTCTACCTCTGCCATAGCACGCATATATTTATCTTTCATATCAGCAGATTCATTTTCTAATTCTTCTATTCTTTTCTTCAAAACAGCTACTTCATCTTCTTCTGCATTATTATTTTCTTCTACACAGCCTTCCTCAGAATTATTGTTTTCTATTCCTTCTGTTTCAGAATCTTTTTCAATATCATCATTAGTTTCTTTTATTTCTTCTTCCATTTAATCTCCTTGTAAGGATATTTATTTTATCGCACACTTATATATATGCAAAAAATGTGCCAATAATAACCAAATAGAATATATATTTCAAAAATATTAAAATTATTACATGCTAAAATCTACAACAAACACTATTAATTACATTACAAACACATTTTGTTTAATATGTAGTATAATTATATTTTCAGCATACATATTCACAATATTTTTACTTAACATTCATATATAAAGTATTATATTAAATTAATTGAAAGTCAATATGTAAGAGTAATTATAACTTTTATATGCAGAACATTATATAACTAAATCATCAGGGATATTAAATAGAATTAATTTGTATAGTTTTTATACACATAGTATTATAGATTTTGTATTATTTTAACACAATTAATTAAGACTTATATATAAATATCATTATATTCAACATATTTAATAAAAAATGCTTTAAAAAAAGCATCACCCTGAGAAAACACTGCAGGGTGATAAGGAGGTTTATGAAAAATTGTATTAATTTAACAATACTATTAAATTATATAAAAAATCACATAAAAGTCAATAATTTTTTTATTTTTATTTGTATGAAATTATGAAATAGATGATATAATTTCATTAATTTCTGAATATATATGAGATCCGCTTTTTAATTCATCTTTTACTTTATCTCTGGCATGTATTATAGATGCATGATCTCTATTAAATTCAAGCCCTATTTCCGTAACAGACTTTTTTGAATATTCGCATGCTAAATATATAGCTACATGTCTAGCCTTTGCTATAAATTTAGTTCTGTCTTTACTTTCAAATGAAGACATTTCTATTCCATAATAATCTGAAACTAATTTCTTTATTTCTTTTACAGTAGCATTTTTTAATTTAGGCTTATTAGTGAAATAATCTTTAAATATACCCATTTTGTCGCATTGCTCAACATCCGGGGTTATTTTCATTATATCTCTTACAGATAAATATGCCCTTATAGCACCCTCAATCTTTCTAACATCTGTGGTTATATTTTCTGCCATATATTTCATAACTTCATCATCCATAGAAGTATGCAAATCTATTAATTTCCTTTCTATAATGGCAAGTCTTGTTTCATATTGAGGAGGTTCTATTGAAAGAATAAGACTCTTTTCAAATCTATTTTTTAATCTGGCTTCTATATTCCTTAATTCTTTAGGAGGCTTATCACTTACAAACACCATCTGCTTTCCTGCACTATCCAATGCTTGGAAAATTTCAAATAATTCTTTCGATGTTTCCTGAGCACTTTCAAGCAGCTGCAAATCATCCAATAAAAGCATATCCAAAGATTTATATTTTCTTTTAAAAACTTCCGGTTTCTTATTTTGAAGACTATACACATATTCATCTCTAAAACCGCTGCCGTCTATATAAAAAACTCTTGAGCTTGGATTAGAATCTATATAACTATTTCCTATTGCCTGAAGTAAATGCGTCTTTCCTATTCCAACACTTCCGTATATATAAAGAGGGTTATATTCTTTTCCGGGATTTGATGATACATATTTAGCTGCTTCAAATACATATCTGTTATTATTGCCTTGAATGAAATTATCAAATTTAAAATATTCATTTAAATTTGATTTTATTCTATTATCTGTACTGGTTTCAGAAAAAACTTCTTTTTTATCAATTTTCTCTGAATATTCATTTTCATTATTTAAAATATTTATACTGTCAATTTTATCAATATAGTCTTTTACAAGTTCTGCATCTACTTTTACATCTATATCAACATCAATTCCAGCTTTATTTGATATGAATTCTTTTATTCTAGGCAAAAAATCTTTTTTTATATGTGTAGAAGCAAAATCTCCGGAACATATTATAGAAGCTTTATTCTCATCATCAACTATAAATACACTTCCCTTTAACAAAGCAACAGCTGTAAACTCATTATCTTCATTTATAATGTCTAAAAATTCATCCCAATATTGTTTTATATTTTCCATCTAATCATCTTTAATATATATTTCAACTACTTTATAATCGGTATTTATATTATAAAAAATAATTATGCTATTATTATATTATATAAATATATTTTAGAATTTATCTGAACTACTGATAATATGCAATATTCAGATAATTAAAATATATATGTAGTTATATAGATTATATATGTTTACAATTTTTTATTTATATGGTTTAATTATGTCAACAAAACAAATTAATTGGAAATATTATTATGGGAAAAACTTCATTAAAAGATATAATTACAATAGCAAAAGAATTAAATTCTAAATGTTCTAAAAATATAGAAGAACTAGATTTAAATAAAGAATTAGAAATATCCACAGACAGCAGAGATGATTTTGACAGCGGTAAATTATTTTTGGCAATAAAGGGAGATAAATTTGACGGAAATAAATTTGCATTAGAAACTTATAATAAAGGATGCAGATATTTTATTTTAAGCGATGAAAGCATAAAACTTCCTGATGATGCAGCATCTTTTTATACAAATGATACTATACTTTTCTTCATAAAATTAGCTAGAGAATACAGAAGAAGATTCAATATACCTGTGATATCAATAACAGGAAGCTGCGGAAAAACTACTACAAAAGAATTAACTCATCTCTTTTTATCTACAAAATATAAAGCATTAAAAACAGAAGGCAATTTAAATAATGAAATAGGAGTCCCTAAAACAATATTTAATTTAGACGGCGGTTATGAAATAGCAGTTATTGAAGCTGGTATGAATCATAAAAATGAATTATTAAGAATATCTGAAGCAATAGAAGCTAATACAGTTATAATAAATAATGTAGAGCCTGTACATATTGCACATTTAGGTTCTATAGAAAATATAGCCTATGCTAAGTCAGAACTTTTTAATCATACTAGAGAAAATGCTAATGCTGTAATTAATAAAAATACTAATTGTGTTGATATATTAAAAAAAGAAGCAGAAAGAAACAACATAAAAAATATAATAGAAGCTGATATAAAAGAAATAATAAAAAAAGATAATAATACATTTGAATATAAAAGCATAACTTTTAAACATAATCTAATTGGAGATTTCAATTTGCATAATGTTTTATCAGCATTAAAAGCAGCTGAACTTTATAATGTTGATTTACAAAAATGTGCGGATATATTGATAACTTATGAATCTCAAAAAAACAGAATGCAGATAATTAATATAAAAGGATGCAATGTAATAAATGACTGCTATAATTCTAATCCTGCTGCATTAAAAAATATGCTTAAATTTTTATCTCAAAGAAGCGAATCAAAAAAGATTGCTGTAATAGGAGATATGCTTGAAACAGAAACTGAAAACTCTTCTTATCATAAAAATATAGGAAATGTTATAAATGAATTAAAAAATATAAATGCCGTTATAGCAGTAGGAAAGCATTCAAAAGATATTTATAATACCATTAATTGTGAGAAATATCATTTTGACAATGCTCAAAATGCCTTAGAAAAAGTAAAAGAGTTTTTGAAAGATGATACAGCGATGTTAATAAAGGCTTCATTAGGTATGGGTTTTGCGGTTATAATAGATACTATAAAGGCTTAAACATGAATAACTTAATACAAAATAATTATATAATAGCCTTCATATTATTAGATGATAAATATGTTAATGACTTTTCATCACAGTTAAACAAAGATTGGAATATAGATATAACGGTAGTTTCCCATAATAATAAAAACACATTTACAATAGATAATATAGATTTTGAATATGAACTTGCCCCTTTCAATGTGCCTGATAAGGAAGCAGAAATATTAATAAATTATAATGATATTACAGAAGAAACTAAGCAAAAAATATTGACTCATAAATCTTTTTTATCTATTAAAGTTAATGCCTCAAATACAAATTTCAAAGATATGGCTTTAACTTTTAGTAAAGTTTGCTACTCCATAATAAATCAAAATAATGTATCTGCTGTTTTAATAGGAGAAATAAATCTGCTTATTTCTAAAGATACATATTTATTTGAAATGAATGAATATATAAAAAATGATAAATATTTTCCTACTTGTTTATGGGTAAGAGTTGATATTTTTTCTGACGGCAACGGCAATCATGCTTATACTGAAGGGCTTAAAAATTTTGGTAAATATGAGATTATGGCTTATAAAACTGTAAGAGATGCTGACAGCATAATCAGAGTACTTATGATATTATCAAGGAGCATTATAGAAAATAATTTGAATCTTGAAGACGGCAACACTATGCAAACAGATGATGATTATATAGGAATGTTTAAATTCTTTGATAATAAATTCATTATGCTTGAAAAGAATTTAAAAGATTTAAAGAAAAATTAATAATACATATTCCCAACTTTTTATCAAATAGTTGGGAAATTAGTGTAAACATCTAATAATCTGAATGATGATACATAATACAATTAACTCAAAATGGAATAAGCATTAAAAATAGTATAAATAACAAATTTATTTTTAATCCTTTACAAACCAAAATAACCCTTCACACCAATATATGTTTTCTGTGTGAACAGAATTAATATCATCAATAATTTCTTTATTTTCACTTATCCATTTAAAATCTTTTAAATGGCAACCTTTAAAATATTCAATTATCATACTAGGAATATATACTCTATGACCATTATATTGTATTATAGCTTTAGATGCTATTGGTAAAGATATAAATATATTTCCTCCGCTTTTAGTAACTCTAACTAATTCATTTATAGCTTTAATATCACCTTTTGGATCAAAAGGATCTCCGTATCTTTCCAAACCTATATGTTCTATTACTGAAAAAGAGGATATAGATTCCACAGAATTAGAAGCAATATCAAGATTTGTAATATTACCATCTATGCATTTTAATCCCTTAATTTCAAAAGGAGGAACAACAGGTCTTATATCATAAAAATCAATATCTACAAAAGCAGATATAGGTAATATTACATTAACAAAATGAGATGCTATATCAACATGTTTTTTAGGTTTAATTTCAGATAATATTCTTGAAATCCATGTTATATACAAAGTCTTATATAAATTAATCTCTGTAGTAACAGTATTATCATATAAATTTAAAATTCTATATTCCCATTTCATTTCAAATCTATTATCTCTTAATTCTTCATTTTTATCCATAAAAGTATTATATAGTTCCAAAAATCTTTTTTCAGACCTCTCATCAAATATTTCAAGATCGTAATATTTAATTAACATCCATCTAAATTTATCTCTAATACTTCTAAATGGTATCCACCATACTATTTTATTAATTTTTTTTAAATCCATTGAAAACTCCTAAATTTAATAAAAAATAAATATATTAGACCTAAAAAAGGGACTAGGTAAATGTAAAAATTAGTTATATAATATAGATCTAAATTATGACTTGACTTGACTTGACTTGACTTGACTTGACTTGACTTGACTTCAAGTATATTTAAAATATCAAAATAATTAAAATTCATTTCTATATACTATATCATAATATATTTTATGTCAAATTTTAATTATATCATCAAATTATTAAGTATTATCTTATTTTATTGCTTTATTTTTCATTAAAATTAAAGATAAATCATTGATACCATTTTCATTTTCAGTAAACAGAGAATAGTATATGCCATTAACATTCCAATAAGCAATATATTCTTTTTTATTATTAGTTTGTATATTTATTTCTATACCTGTTTCTTCATCAATATTTTTTCTATATTCTTTAATATTACTGTAAAAAGATAATAATTCATCTAAATTCTTTGAAGCTCTGTAATAATAATTAATATTATTATAATCAAAATTTGCCTCTGCTATAGTTTTATTAACAATAGCATATTTAACATTTAAAGAGTTTTCAGGGGCAGGCACACAATAACCCAACACAGAAAAAGATTTAGTTGAATCAACCGGAACAACTTCAATTTTTTTATCATTATTAGAACATGATACAATAATAAATAAAATTACAAATACTAATTTTATAATATGCATAATTATCCTTGAATTGAAAATTAATTAAAATATATTAACAATATTTAATCAAAAAATCAATTATCTGCTTCTTAATTTAGGATGAAGTATTTTATCAAGGGCAAAACCCAAAAATGCAAATGACATACCCAATATTGCAATCAAAATTCCAGGAGGTATTATCCACCACCAAAGACCTGATAGTACAGCAGAACCTTTCATAGCATCATGCAGAATCTGTCCCCAAGTAACTATGGAAGCATCTCCAAGTCCAAGTAAAGATAATGAAGATTCATAAACTATAGCAGAAGGTACAGCCAAAGCCATAGAAGCAAATGAAAAAGGCAAAAGTAATGGTGCTAAATGATTAAATATTATTCTAAAATGCCCCGCCCCAATAGTACGTGCTGCCTCAATATATGTTTCTTCTTTAAGCTGCATAGCCATTGAACGAACTGTCATAACTGAACCAGTCCAAGAGAAAAATATCATCATGCTTATCATAGTCCATATACTAGGCTTGAATATTGCACTCATAACTATCATTACAGGGAGAACAGGAATTCCTATAAATATTTGATAAATAAACTGCATAACATTATCGACAAATCCTCCGAAATATGCAGATACTATTCCGTACATTACACCAATTATAACAGAAATGAAACTTGTAGCTATACCTATAAACAATGCCCATTTAAGTCCTGATACCAAACCAGAAAATATATCACGCTTCATATTATCAGTACCCATTATTCCGGACATAGAACCAACTAATACCATATAAGGTTCTTCAAAAACAGAATTATCTTCAGAAAATACTGCTGTAACTTCAAATTTATAAATACCTTTCAATGCTTTAAAATTTTTAGCCATATCATCTTTTTTAGTATTAAAAAGTATCTTCATAGGATTAGTTGTAAGAGTATCAATTTGTCTTGCTAGTATTCTAGGCACAGAATCCCTATAAAACCTAAATATTCTATTTTTTGAATCATTGAAAGCTGATATTCTTAAATCGCCGTTTATATTATGTAAACTGTCAGAAAGTGTAATTACAGCTCCGTCCGGTCTTGTTACATTCCAAATTAAACCTGCTGAACTATTAACGTCAGCATGAAAAATTAAATCTACAGGTGATTTGTCAAATTTATAATCATATTCAAATACTGCTTTATAAGTTAATTTATCATCTGCATAATTAGTTTCAATACTTATAGGCTTAATATCAGTTGTAATTGCTGACTTTTCCTTTTGAAAAAAATTAAGCCATTCAGGAGGTGCAGAAGCCGGATTATCCTGCCAATAAGTTATATCTCTCCATCTTTTTGGCGCTTCTTTATATGTTAGAATCAAAGGTTCAAATAATGAAATAAGTATTGCCAAAACTAATATGCATAATCCTACAACACCTGTTTTGTCTTTTTTAAACTCATTAAAAAATTCTATTAACGGAGCAAGTTTTTTATTAATATTATGCATTACAGCTTGCCTCCAACTTTTATTCTAGGATCTAAGAATCCATAAGATATATCAAGAACAACAAGTCCGAATTGATAAAGTGCTGTAGTTATTGCTAAGTTTCCCATAAGAACAGGTATATCATTTTGCTGAACTGATATCCAATAAAGATTACCTAAACCTGGCCAAGAGAATATACCTTCAAATATTATAGAACCAGCAATAGAACCAAGAAGCCCCAATAATGTTATTGTTACTATTGGAGGAGCAGAACTTCTTAATGTATGTCCTAATAATACAGATTTTTCCGATATACCTCTGGCACGTGCTACCATAATATAATCTTCCTGCAATGTAGATAATACTATATTTCTGACAACAAATGAAAGTCCCCAAAAACCTATTAATGTTAATGTAATTAAAGGCAAAGACATATGCCATAACATATCCAAATAATACATTATTCCTGTAGGCGTTGGTATTGAATGAACACCTCCGGAAGGAAACAAATTAAATTTATAAACCAATACCATTATTAGTATCATTGAAAGCCACCAAGTAGGCATACCGTAAACTATCATTGTAATTATACTTGTAGTTCTATCAAATAATCCGCCTGCTTTTCTTGCCTTTATAAGACCTATTATCAAACCTATTATCATTTGTATAACTGATGCTGTTGTAAAAAGTATTATAGAACGGGGAAGCGCCTCTCCTATTATTTTTATAACATCTCTATTTCCATTTGAATCCATCATAATTGCAGACTTACCAAATTGAAATGTTATTGTATTTATAGCTCTTATAAATATTCTCTCACCTATGCTTCTATTAAGCCAATATATATCATAATAATATGCTCTTCTTTCTTTTATAAAATTTTCAACATCTTCAGTACGCATATTGCTTAAGCCTCTGACTTCAGCATTAATGGTTTCTTCTATCTGTGATTTTAGAGTTTTTTCACTAACAGTATTAAATATAGCAGATGACATAAACATAAGTATCACAAACATGATTATGCCTTTCAATATGCGTTTAATCACAAAATAAGTAAACATAATACAATCCTTTCGTACCATTATACTAAAAAGAATTAAAATTGTAAAGACTTATTATGTTAATTTAATTATGTTAATTATTAAAAATTATTAACTGAATTGAATAAAAAGTATATGATATTAATTTTTTATAACTTCTCTGAATTTAGAGACATCAAACATTCTAGTTGTTTTACTCTTTTCAAGCGAAGCACGTATTATAAGCATATCAGAATCAATTAAATTATCATAAACATAATTGGAATCTAAGACAATAGAACTTAGCCTATCTTCACTCGCTTTGCATTCCAAATTATCAGGCAAATCATTATCAAATCTGAAAAATGTTTTATGAGTGCTGAATACAAAATCTTTACTGTTCCAATCTATTATTACTTCTTTATTTTTATTTTCTTTATTAACTTTAATAGTTAAATATGTATCCTCACTCCAAGATGATAATTTATAAGCCAATAATCTGTAAGTGATAATATTACTGCTGTCTATAATTTCCCATTCATTACCTTTTATCTGATAAACGCTAGGATCCATTATATCCTTATCATCCATATAAAACCTCCAAAACAACTATTGATACTAATTATTATTTAGTTATATTTACTTTATACTATATTTTTAATTTAAAGTAAACCTTTTTAAAAATATTTTTCTAATTTTATTTTTTTCTTTATAACCATAATATACAGATGATATAACGCCGTCATTTTCAATACACCAAGGATAACCGCAGTCTGTACTTTTCATTGAATCGTCTATTATAATTTCTTCATTATTAACCTTATAATTAATTTTTTCTATATCAAATAATTCATCTACAGTATCAAATACAATAGCTCTTATGCCATAAGGTTTTAATCTGTATCCATAAGTTAAAATAACTTTACCATCTTCTAAAATTAAAGGATTTAAAGGATATCCTTTTATATCTGTAAATACTGGTTTGGAAAAAGTTTTTCCTTTATCTTTTGAATAGCTTATAGAAGTTAATCCGTATTCATTATTAACATGAGTACGTATGAATGATATTATATTATTTTTATAAGCTAGTAATGAAGGCTCTACATATTCTATCCTAGCTTTTTTTCCATTAATTTTTTTAAACTCAGTTTCACACAAAAAACTTTTTAATTTCCAATCTATTAAATCCTTGCTTGAAATAACATAGCATTGATATTTACAGTCTTTTTTATTAATATTTTTTTTATAGGCATATATTGATGCAAATATTTCATTTCCAATTTTGCACATACTTCCTCTAACGGCAAAATTTTTCATAATAACATTATCGCTATTTTTTATTTTTATAACATAAGGTTTTGAAAAAGTCTCTCCATTATCATAGCTTATACATACTCCTATTCCGTCAAGCAATGCTATAGTATTATTATATTCTATAAATGTATAATCATTAAATAATTCTTTTTCATTCATTGGATGAAATGTATATCTAAAATAATATGCTATTATAGTTTTTTCATCTGCTCTAAAAAGCTGAGCATCCTGTTTTGCTGCAGAATCATATTCAGCAAATTCAAAAACCTTTTCTACCCTATTTTTATTTATAACAGCAAGCATTGATTTGCTTAAAGAATGCAAATGAGAATAATTTTTTTTTATTCTAGGAGCTGTTCTAAAACTTGCCAAAAATCTTTTACTATCTAATTTAATAATACTTGGAAATGCGGGATATGAATTAATATCTTCAAATATAACATTTTCATCTAATATATTTATTTTCATACAAAAACCTTATAATCAATATAAAATAATTTTCGGTATAAAAAAGTCCGCATATACAAAAATATACACGGACATTATTTATATAACAATTTAAATATTAAAATCTTAATGTTATTCCAATTCTAGGCAAAAATAAAGCTCTTACATTAGCAAATGCCTCATACTGTTTAAATTGAGAAAATTGAGATAATTCAAATATAGGAGATGACCAAGGAGCAACATAATAACCTATATCAAATAAAGAAATATCTAAGCCAACCTGTACCGGCCAATCAGCACCTGTTTTTGGAAATAATTGTATTCTCCATCCGAGTTCAAGAGATAAATAAAGTCCTCCATGAGAATATATATCAGATATTGCTGCCTCTCTTAAAGCACTTCCGCTTATAGAAACTGCTGTACCTCCGATTCTAGGAGATAAGAAAAATCCGAAAGGTGCTGTTTTTCCAAAGAAAAATTTAACATTCAAAGACCATGGAACTGTACTAAAACTTATATCATATCTATCCATTTTTATTTGTCCAACAGAAAATCCTATATCAAGACCTGCTGTCATAAAATCAAGAGGAGCAAAATCATAACTGAAGCCCAAACCAAAAGCATAATGTTTAAGTTTAGTATCAATATAATTATTTGCCTGACCCTGTGTCATATTATTAATAGTGCTTTGAATAGTAGATTCAACAATCCCAACGCCTATATTAAATAAACCCGCATACAATGTGGGACCAAAGTTAATACCAAATAAATTTCTTCCATGCATATAGTCTAAAAATTTATTTCCGGTAGGCTCTCCTATGTTTTGAGAAAATAATGATGCTGATGCAAAACTAAAAATTAATATTAAAGATAAAATGATTCTTTTTATTTTCATAAAGTATTCCTAAGTTTTATATATAAGATTATTATAAAATATATATTAACAAATAAGCAAGTAAATATTATTTAAATATATCATTTGTAGCATCATACCAAAATACAAAATCTAAATATTCCATTGGTATCTTTTCATCCTTTGAATACTTTACCAAATTTTCCTCGCATTTAAGATAATTATTCTTGGTTAAACTTGTTTTGGGAGTCATTCCTTCAGGAAGAATACTTAATTTATCCATTACTCTCATTATATGTCTGTCTAATATTCCAATCTTTTGACCGAAACCTATATTTCTAAGAAAATGACTAGCCTCTTTAAGTCCGTATCCTTTAACCTCTTTAGCAAGTTCATTTCTTAATTCAACCATAGTATCATTTTTTACAGCTTCATTTATTCTATCTTTCAAAATAAACTTTTCTTTAGGAAAATATAATTGTCTTGCCAATACTATATTTTCAGCCTTCATATTATGAAATCTAACATGCTTAATTAAAATAGAGGCAACTTTCTCAGCACTTCCTTTAAAAAGCAAATTATGATTGTATAAATCAACTATAGCAGCAGCACCGCTTCTAGCCTTAGTTTGAGGAGTACATATACAAAATGCAAGCTCTGCAAAAAGTCTTTTATCATTATCTCTTTTATAAACCCTCTCAAAATATTCAAGCCTTCTTTTCATTCTCTCATGCAATACTTTATCTTTATATATACCCATTAAATGTTTAGCATATTCTTTATCCATAGTTTTAACCTTTATAAAATATTGAGAATTATATCGATAATACTACTATATAAATTAAATTTCAATCTATAATTACAAATATTGATTAATTAATATATTTAATTTATAATACAAAAATACAGCTTTTATTTTAAAGAGAATTTAATTATGCCTAAATTATTAATATCAAGCGATCTTCATCTAAGCATACATGAAAAAGAATATTCGCTTTCTGTATTAGATGAGATAATAAAGCATGCTGAGAATTATGATGCTTTGCTTCTTCTTGGAGACACTTTCAATACTTTTGAAGACTTGCAGGAACTTAAAGATATTTTCTCTCAAAAATTAGAAAATTATAAAAAAAATGTACTGCTTCTTAAAGGAAACCATGAGAATCTAAAATCAAAAGGTATTACATTAGATAAATTAAAATTCCCAAATAATGTAATAGTAATAGAAAACATATCATTTTTTAACGTTGATAATTTAGATATTATAGCATTGCCTTTTAATGAGAAATATATAATAGATAATGAATTAAACAATAAAATAGAAAATTTAAATGCTGACATCAGAATAGTTATAGGACATGGTATAGTAGAAGGTACATTATGGGCTATAGAAGAAAATGAAGAGCTTGCCATTATACCAATAGATATTATAAAAAAAATAGAACCTAACATAGCAGTAATTGGGCACATACATAAACAAATGGAAGTTAATATTGAAAATACAGAAATAATATATACTGGTTCTGCAAGAATTTGGAGAAGAAGCAAATCAGAAATGGGTGTGAGAAGATGTTTAGCACTTGATATACAAGGCTCTTCAATAAATAAAACTTTTATTGATATTAAATCTGCAGGAGAATACAGAGTTTACGAATATAATATTCACGGCATAGATTCTAAATTGGATGAAGCAGCAAAAAAATGGAATGCTAATGATATCATAGACATTAACATATACGGAATAGCTGAAGATGAAAATGAAGTAGAAGAAAAGAAAAGCATTATAAAAAATAAATATTCTAAATATGCACGTGATATAAATATAAAAATTAATGAATTATTTTTATTAGAAAATGCATATAATGAAAGCATAATAAAAGAGTTTATAGATATAGCTGCTGAATACGAATTCGAAACTAATAATGAAGAAGATTTAGAAATAGTTGAGCTTGCCAAACGTTTAGGAATAGAAAAAATATCTGCTGCATTATCAAATAAAAAAAGATAATAAATTAAATATGGGATTAATTTTATGATTTTAAATTTAAATAAATTCGGAAAGTTTAAAAATAGATCATTTGAAATATCAGACGGTATTACACTATTTTACGGAGAAAATGAATCAGGTAAAACTACAATATTTGATTCTCTCATGCTTCTTCTATCAGAAAATAAAAAAACTTCATCATTTGCCAAACAAATAAAATCAAGATATGGAGATGATATAGATATTTATCTTGAACCGGAAATAGAACCTTCAAAAAAAATGCATCCGCAATCATACAGCAATCTATATGCAATAAGACAAAGTGAAATAATATTTGAAATGTCTGACAGTAAGAAAGATTCTAAAGATTGGGAAAGCGAGATAAAGAAAAAATTATTCTCTTCAGATATTGATATAGGTAAAATAATATCCGAAATAAAAGCAGAATACTCAGGAAAATCTCAAACTTCAATACCTTCTTTATTAAAAAATCTTAAATACAGAAAAGAAGAAATTAAAGATGAATTGAATGAATTGTATGATAAAGCAAATACAGAAGTTAATAAAAAAGATAATTTAAAAGAATTAAATGAAGAATTAAGCAAAAATGATATTTTAATAAAAGAAAAAATAGCAGAATATGGAAAACTCAATGAAACTATAAATTCTCAAAAGAGTTCTGAATTAAAGAATATAAAACTTGAACTAATAAAATTAATAAATGACTTCAATAAAAAAGATAAATTCTTAAGCGAAAATATATATTTAAAAGAAGATCATTCTCCTAAAATAAATGAGATAAGTAAAAAAATAGATGATTCTCAAAATAATATATCATATTTGAATGGGAAAATAGAAACAATAAAGAAATCTGTAGAAGAAAAAAACAATACTGATTATGAAAGCAGAAAAATAAGAATAGACAGAGCAATAAAAAAAATAGATGACTTAATGAAAAAAAATCATAAAATACCAAAAGCCGTTTTTTTATCTATTATTGTTGTAATAGCTTCATTTCTTAGTTTATATTTTAAAAATCCATATTGGTTTTTAATAATATTGCCTTCAATACCTTTCATGTTTATAAAAGAAGGAAATAATGATAAAACTATAAATGATATTTTAGATACACTTCCGGAACTAAGTATAAGAAGCAGTGATTTAGAACTTTCATCACTCAAAGATATACTGACAAAAGAATTGGCAAAAATAGAATTAATACTTTCTAAAAATGATGATGAAGAATTGAATAATTATATAAAAGAACTTGAATCTAATATGCAGAATTTAGATATTTATAATAAAGAATTATCAAATTTTTTTAAAAAGTTAAATGTAAGAGATAAAGAAAATTATTATGAAATCAAAAGCGATTATGATTCAATTTATAAAAACACAGAAGAAATATTTTCTAAATTAATGATGGAAGCAAAAAAACTTGGATTTAAAGATATAGCAACATTGGAAGCTGATTGTTTCAGAGTTTTAAAAGAGCTTGATGAAAAAGGTATAAATCCGGATAATTTTAATGAAATGGAATTAAGGAATCTTGAAAACAGATTAAAAGAACTTGAAAAAGAAATAAAATATATAGAAAACAATATGAACAAAATACTTTCCAATATATCATATATAAAAGGAGAACTTAATAGTGCAGATTATGTTCATAATAATATAGTAGAACTTGAAAGCGAATTAAAAAAGAATGATGAAGAAATTATAGAGTTAAACAAGAAAAGAAATGCTTTAGAATTATTAGAAAATATGCTTTCTAAAATTAACAAAAAAAATGATGATATATTTGAATCTCTTTCTAATGAAGCTAAAGTATTATACAATCATATAACAGGGAAAGATTTATCCGATAACGGCATAATGATGTCAGGATTTGATAAAAATAAAATAATGGTTAAAGATAAGCAGAATGAAAGCAGAAATGTTGAACTTCTTTCATCAGCTACAAAAGATGCCGTTTATATAGCTATGCGTCTTTCTATACTTACAAAAATACATGAAGCTGGAAGATTAATATTATTAGATGATCCTTTTATAACATTTGACAATAAGAGAACTAAAGAGGCATTATCATTCATAAAAGAATATTCAAAAAAATATCAAATTCCTGTGGCAATATTTACAAAAGATATTTTCATAAGAGATATAATAAAAGGATATGAAGAAGCTGTAATACATGAATTATCTTGAATTATTATTTCTTGTATTTTTATCAATTTATTTATAAAATATAAACAAAAAATATAGTGATAATATTATGAAAAGAATAGGTATATATATAGATTTAGAGAATGTAAGCCATTTAAGCTATGATGTAAATTTTGAATCAATGCTTAATAATATGTTTTTATTTTATAAGAATAATTTAAAAGATAAGGATATTTGCTACTCTGTTAAAAAAGCTTATGGGGATGCAAAGTCAATAAAAAAATATTCCAAAAAGCTAAGGGACTTGCATATTGATGTAATTTATTCTGTACCTGTAAATAAGGCTAAAAATATGGCTGATATGATTTCTTCAATAGATGCATTTGAAGATTTTGTTATATATAAAAAAATAGATATAGCTATATTTGTTACAAGAGATGTTGATTACAGTGTAGTTGTTGAAAGATTAATCAGATACGGTGCTATAACTGCAATGGTTACAATATTTGATAATGCTAAAAGAGATATATTTAAAAATTCATGCAATCATATATTTAAAATAGAAGATTACAAAACAAATGAAAAAGAAGAAAAAGAAATAAAAACAGAAAATAAAATAGAAAAAAATGACTTCCTATTATGTTTTTATAATAAAATAACTGAAATTTATAACGGCATAAGCAGCACTGAAACTATAAAGATATCTATTTCGGATATATGCAATAAATTAAATGAAGATTTCAATCTCAAAAAAGGTAAAAGTGCTATAGAACAAACACAATTTAAAAAAATGAAAAATGTTCTTAAATATTTAAATAATAATGGTATAGAAACTAAAACAGACGGAGATGATTTTTATATAAATGATATTGATGTATTCAAAAATATAATGTGCAATATTTTAAATTTGAGCAGCTATGACATAAGCAAAAAAGATTTACTATTATCATTTAAAGATATATTAAGTAATTGTGAAGAAAATAAAAACATACCATTGGCTAACACTATGAATGAAATAAATAAGAAATTCAATATAGGCAATGGTTCCAGTGTAATAAAACATACCAAATTTAAAAGACCTAGTAAATTTATAGATTATATAATAAAAAAAGATATTCCTATTGAATTAACCAATAAAGGAAACAGCTTCATCATAAAAGATAAAAATAAAACACTTGAAATGCTTGAAAATATAGCATATGAATAAAATAAAATAATCTAAATTTATTTATAAGGAAACAGCATGTCAAATATAACTGTTATAGGAATGGGATTAATGGGCGGTTCTTTAATCAAAGCATTAAAAGCGAGCGGTAAAAATTATAATGTATGGGCTATAGATACAAATAAAGAAAATATAGATTGTGCATTAAAAGATAATTATATTCTAAAAGGAGAATATGACTATAATAATATAATAGAAGATGCTTTAAAATGGTCCGATATTATTATGATATGCACATTGCCGTCTATAGCATTGGATATTATAAATAAATATAAAAGTTTAATTGATAATAATAAAATACTTTCTGATTTCTGCGGAGTAAAAACTGATATTTTTAATAATACAAAAGATAAAAAATATGTAGGACTTCATACAATGGCTGGAAAAGAAAAAGGAGGATATTCAAACTCTTCTGAAAACTTATTTAAAAATTCAAATGCCATTATAACACATAATGAAAATGCAAATGAAAATGATATAAAAATAATAGAAAATTTAGCAAAAGATATAGGCTGTTCTAAAGTAATAGTTTCAACAGCCAAAAAACATGATGAAATGATAGCTTTTACTAGTCAGCTTATGCATATAGTTGCATGCTCAATTGTAAATCATAAAAGTTTTTTAGAATCTTTAGGTTATGAAGGAAATAGTTTAGGAGATCATACAAGAGTTGGTACAATAGATGCTAATATGTGGAGTGAATTATTTATGTTTAATAGTGAGTATTTGTCTGATTCTCTTGGTCAATATATAGAATGTTTAAACGACTTTAAAGATGCTTTGGACAGTAAGGACAGAGAAGTATTAAAAAAATTAATGCTTAATTCAAACAATGTAAAAAATGAATGGTTAAACAAAAAAAATGTTAAATAATTCTAATTATATATTGACATATATTAAAAATATGTTAGAATATACTAACAAAGGTTAAGAAACCTATATAAATTGTCAATTCTTTGTATCTCTGGGTACAATATATTTTATAACCTTCATTTAATTAAACTGTGTATCCCCCCATTTTTAGGGGGGATAAAAATAAATGCTTTCTAAAATGAAAAAACCGTTTACAAATCAACTTGTAAAATAAAGTAATTTGACATTATGAATAATATTGCTATAATAAAATTACTATTTATAATAAATAAAAGTTTATTTTTTAATACTTTATCAGGGTTAACTTAAAATTATGAAAATATTAAAACTATTGAAAAGAATAGATAAAGCAAAAGAATTAGATATATCTGTATATAAAAGAGAATACATAGAAACTAAAAAGGATAAGCTTCGTTTTGAAAAGATGCTTCAAAAGGCTGTTTCAATGGGGCTTGTAATGAAAAAATCTAATATACTAAAACTTACAAATGAAGGAAAAACATATTTAAATAGAGAATTAAATCAAATAAAAGAAAAAGATATATCAAAAGAAAAAAAAGGAAAATCAAGAGATAAAAAAACAGATTCAGGCGGTAAAAAAACAAGCATACCAAAACCAGAAATAAAAATAGATATTAATAACGCTAAAAAAGATGCTGAGATAATAGCAAAAGCATACAATGTTCCTACAGAATTTCCAAAAAAATGTTTGGAAGAAGCTAAACTATTACCGGACAGCATGGAGAATGTAGAATTAGAATTTGACAGAATAGATTTAAGAAATATAAGAACTGTAACAATAGACGGAGCCGATTCAAAAGATTTTGACGATGCTATAAGTATAGAAAAATTAAATGATGGTTATAAATTAGGAATACATATTGCTGATGTGAGTCATTTTGTAGTTATGGGAAGTGCTTTAGACAGAGAGGCAAGAAAGAGAGGAAACAGCGTTTATTTAATAGATACAGTTTATCCAATGTTTCCTCATGAGCTTTCAAATGGGATATGTTCTTTAAATGAAGGCGTAAGCAGATTCACAATGACAGTATTTGTAACAATAGACAATAAAGGTGATGTAAAAGAAAGTACTTTTCACAAAAGCGTTATAAAATCAAGCAGAAGATTAACTTATGATTATGCCCAAGATGTTTTGGACGGTATAGAAGAAGATGAAGATTGGCTTGTAGAATTATTAAAGAATGCTGATGATGTAAAAAAAATACTTCTTCAAAAAAGAATAGATAATGGAAGTATAGAGTTCAATCTAAATGAAACTCAAATAATATTGGATAAAGGCGGAAATCCTAAAGACTTTTTTATCGGTGAAAGAAAAGAAACTCATAAAATAATAGAAGAATTAATGCTTCTTGCAAACTGTGAAGTAGCTAAGAAATTAAAAAATATAAAAGGCTCTATATACAGAGTGCATGATAGCCCAGACCAAGAAAAGCTTGATACATTTACAAGAATAGCATTTAACAGAGGCTACAGAGTTACAAGAGATGCAGACGGCAATTTGGATTTTCATTCATTTATAGAATCTATAATGGGAAAGCCGGATGAAAAATTACTTCTTACCCTACTCTTACGTTCTATGAAGCAGGCTATATACGATGTTAATAATATAGGGCATTTCGGATTAGGTTTTGAATATTATACTCATTTTACTTCGCCTATAAGAAGATATACAGACTTACTAACCCATAGACTTTTAAAACAGTCATTAGAGGGAGTAAATAATTTAAAACCTACTATGCAGCAGTTTTATACAAATTCAGCTCAATGGTGTTCAAA
>NZ_CALXRN010000223.1 GCF_944390595.1 uncultured Brachyspira sp.
ACTGATAAAATTATTACAGATAAAGATAATATAATAAAACTAGCAAATCTTATATTTTCAATTATTTTGTTATTCATATATTGACCTCCATTTTATATATGTTATAATTTTTTTATAGGGGCAGGATAACCAGTCCCACCCCATTGTTTTATTGATTACTGCTTAATTAATGCTATTAAAGCAGTTATCAAACTTGTAATCGCTATGATAAGTTCGGTTAAAGCTTTAATCATAGCGATTTTTTCTTGCCGTTTTTTCATTAGCTTGCCTCCTCTCATTTATTTATAATATAATTATACCATAATTGAAAAAATTGTCAATACTAAAATCAATAAAATAATAAAAAAATTCACTAAATTTATTTATTTTATATAAAAAAATAGTGTTTTTATTTATAAATAGAGGAATTAAAAAAGACTTTTGAAATAAAAGAAAAATATGTTTATAAAGATTTAGATAAAATATTAGAAAAACATAATATAATACTTTAAACATATATATTTTTAACTTTTTTTCGATAATCTCGTAAATGGAAGTTCAAAATTTTTGTTGTTTAATATTTCTTCAACTGTTAGTATTTGTACTTTAGGATATTCTGTATTAAACATATCATATTGCAATTTAAAATAACCTGCTTTTCTTGCTTCATTTAACATATCTTGCGTAGGTTTAGCATAACAAATAAAGCCTGCCATATCTGCTTTGTTATTTTCCATAGTACCTATTAAATCTCTAATCATACTGACTGTTACAGTTTTACTACTTTTTACAGAAATAATCATTTTTCCTAATGTTTTTTTATCATCTTTATAGAAATATATAGAACCGTCGATACCGCCATCTCCACTTTTTTTAGTAGATGCAAAACCTTTTACTCTTTCTATAGCCCAATACTGAAATTGATAACGCCCTTCATTTCGGCTCGTATCTTCTTTATGTATTAATTCTCTTACCTGCTCCATAGTTACAGGTATTCCATCTATTGTATAATCTCTGCCTTTTATAATAACAAGCGGATAGTTATCTTTTAATCTTTTTTCTATTAAAGAAACAGAAAGCATGCATATATCTATTCCTATCCATTTACGGTTAAGTTTTTGTGCTGCATCTAATGTAGTGCCGCATCCGCAAAAAGGATCCATTACAATGTCGCCTTTTTTAGTTGTTGCCTTTATTATTCGTTCTAATAATTCAATAGGTTTTTGTGTAGGATAGCCCATTCGCTCCGATTTCTTACGAACTATTGGAATATCATTCCATACATCTGTACAAGGCTTGCCTTCTTTCATATATACTATTTCTTGTATGCCATTTTTTAATGCTGATATTTTATATCTTCTGCCTTCATCATCTATATGATTATACCTTTTTAATGTGCTTTCAGCATAATCTACATATATAGGATAAAAATTGCATTTATCTTTTTTAGAATACCATAAAATAATATCATGTTTTCTTGGAAAAAAATTTTTTGGAACAGAATTACCTGAATAAGACCATACTATTTCATTTTTAAAATTTTTATGTCCGAATATGCCGTCTAAAATTATTTTTATATAATGACTTGCTGTAGGATCGCAATGTAGAAATAATGAGCCTGTATCTTTTAATTTATAACGCATCACTCTTAATCTTCTTGCCATAAAGACTAAGTAGGCTAATATTTTAGGATTTTGATATTTTAATGCTTTTACCCAAGCATTCCAAAAATCTGCAAAATCTTTATTATCATCTTCTGTTTCAAGTTCATTTGCAAATTCCTGAACCTCACCAAGTTTATCTTCTGTAAGTTCCCAAGCATCGCAGAATGCTATAGCTCCTTCTGGCACTGGCTGACCTGTATTAGTTTCATATATCATATTATAATTTCTATTAGAATTAAAAGGAGGGTCTAAATATATTAAATCTATGGAATTGTTAGGTATTTTTTCATTCATTACATCAAGATTATCGCCGTAAAAAAGCTTATTTACATAATTGTTTTTCTGGTCTGCAGGCATAAAATAATCCTCTTATATTTTATTATATAATAATAAAGTTCCAAAAAAATTCAATTATATAATAATATACTGTTTTTTATTTTATTATTTAATGATACGATAAAGTTAATTTTATAGATATATTATTAAAAATGTAAAAAATACTAAAGCAGATCCTTTTAATTATTCAAATGCCACGTTCGGTGGTTTTGTACAGGCTTGTGTTGCAAAAGCTAAAAAAGAATGGGAAGAAAAAGGCAGTGAAATGCAGAAATTAAAGAAAAGAGTATTGGAATTAGAAAATCAAATTAAAAGAATTGATGAATTAGAAAATCAAATTAAAGAATTAGAAAAATGATATTGATACCCCCTAATAAAAAAGTTATCGCCATGTATAAAAGACTCCCCACTCGTTGCACCGATTGAAAGCCCACAGAGATTTTATCCACCCCCGCCAAGCAAATATAAATCAGTTATAATTCATATAAGAAAAAAATTAAAATAAATTATTATTTTTTGTAGAAAAATTGTTGACATTTTTTCATCAAATGTTATAATATAATTAATCCTGATAAGAAAAGGAGGAAACTTATGGTCGAAGTGATTACTTTGGTCACTAAGGTTATAGAGCTTACCACGGCGATTATAACTTTAGTAATAGTTATAAGAAAGGTTAAATAACCTTCATTATAACCGACCAAAGGCGGGGATTCGTCCCCGTCACTTCACATAAGTATATTATATAAAAAAAAATAAAGGTGTCAAGTATGAACCTTCAAATTATTAATACAATTTTAAGTATAATAACAATTATATGTTTGGTAATTATTATAGTAAAATTGAATAATAGGAATAAATAATGGAAGTAAAAAAGAAAGATAATAGAGGCGGAGCTAGACCAAATACAGGCGGTGCTCGTGAAGGTGCTGGCAGAAAAAAGAAAGATGATAAGGATAAAAAGCCAAGTTATAGAGTATCATTCAGATTAAATGAAGAAGAAAATAAAATGCTTGAAGAAGCAGCAAAAAAAGAAGGAATGAGCATAGGACAATATGCTAGAAAATGTGCTTTAAATTATTATTTTCATAATATAAAATAAAAACTATTATTTAGGATAAATTATTTATGACAGCAGATGAAAAAATTATAAATGTTATGATTCTTTCTTCATTTTATGAAAAAATTGACATAAACAAAAAAACTAGATTTTTATTGTTAGAGCCTATTATCTTATTATTCATAAGAAATAAGCATATAGAAAAAAGTGATTTAGTATATTATATAAATTCATTATTTGATAATAAAATTAATATAGCAGATAATATAATAAGTAGCCATATACATTCTCAATTTATTAAATATAATAAATCAAATAAAGAATATTATTTAGATATCAATGATAAGATTAATGAAAAATTAGATTTATATGAAAGTATAAAAAATAACAATCTAAATGAATTGAATAAATTAAAAATTTTTATATTAGGTTTAATAAGTCCTAATGTATTAAAAGATAACAATATAAATAATTTTAATATAAGTGAATATATTTATAACTTCTTTTATAAAAGATTAGAATACTCTAAAAAAAATAATTTTGAAAATAATGAAGCATTACCGCAGATAGAAAAAAATATTGCTAATATATTAAATGAGTGCTATACAAATTATAAAGACAATATTGATATATTTAAAAATATAATACAAGGTATAGTAATTTTAAAAGCTATAGAAAATTACAAAAATAGTAATTTAAATAATCAAAAAAAACCTGAAATATATGTAGATAATATATTTATACAAAATTTATTTGGTTGGTGTGATGATATAAACTATGATAATACCATTTTAATGTTGAATACTTTAAAAGATTTAAATTTCAATGTATTTATACACTCCATTACACTTGAGTTAATAAATGAATATGCTGTTTTAGCAAAAAAAATGAATGTAAAAGATACAAAAGTAAATGATTTAGCTTTTTATATACATAATGCATATACTGATAATACTAAGCTTGATATAATAAATAATTGTAATTTTGAGAATTTACATAATAAATTTTTGAGTAAATTAGAAGAATACAATATTGATATAAAAACAAACTTAAATTTTAAAGACTTTAATAATAATAAAACTGATACATTATATGATAAAGTTCATAAATATAGACAAGAAAATAATGAAATTAAAGGTTATAGTACTAATATAAATGAATTACAAACGATATATGATTGTTCCATAATATTAAGATATAACAACTTTAATATAAAGAATAAAGATTCATTAGAAAATATAAATGAAATATTTTTAACATATCATAGTGCTATTATAAATCATAATTTAATTAAAATTCGATCAATATATAAACCAATTATGAATATAAAAAATTTTATCAATCTATTATTATTAGAAGCTATTTTATCAAATATAAAAAATGATAAATTAATAGATATATTTTTGTTAAATACATATAATGGGATTTTATCTGATGAATTTGATACTTTTATAAAAAAAATATATGAAGAAACAGATATAACAGATGAAGATAGAGAATTATTATTATCATCTGTTTATTATCATGATGTAAATATCATAAAGAATGATTCTAATACAACTAAAATGTTAAAATATCTAAAACAAAATGATAAAGCTATAAAAAATAAAGATAGAGTAATCAAAGAAAGAGATAATACCATCAGAAATAAAGATAATACTATAAGGAATAAAGATAATATTATTAGGAATAAAGACAAAGTTATAAAACAAAAAGATAATGCTATTAGAAATAAAGATAAAGTCATAAGAAAAAAAAATAAATATATTAACAAAAAAGATGAAATTATAAGTGATAAAGATGACATTATTAACAAAAAAGATGAAATTATAAATGATAAAGATACAATTATTAATAAAAAAGATAAAATTATAATTTTTATTATAACATTTATTATTGTGTTTTTCATTATTAATATTGTTCTTACTAATATTGATACAAGTAATTATAATACAAATAACTTATTATTAAAAATAATAGAAAATAAATATATGTCTAATATTTTTAATGTAATATTGAGTGCGATATCTGGTAAAATAATAGAGTTAATTTTTGATAGAATAAGAAAAAAATAATTTCTATTTTTTTAAATATATTGTATTGAATATAAAAAAAATAAATATTCCTAATATAATTTTTATATGATTTATTGTGATTAGTTCTGGAAATATAAATAATATTATTTCATAAATAAACAATATTGTCATTGATAGTAATTCTAAAGTATATAATATAAATAATTTTATTTTATTCATAAACACCTCATTTATATATTTATATAGTATAAATTAATATAATAAAAATGTCAATATAATATTTAAAACAATATGATTTTTTAAGTTGCGATAACATAAATTATCGCAACACTGTATCTAATTGATATAATCTAAAATAAGTTTTTTTATATACTTACGTACACTCATATTATTTTCTTTAGCTAATCTTTTTAATAGCTTATATTCTTTATAATTAAATCTGCAAACTATTAATCTTTTTTTCATTATTCTACCTCCAAACTTTTTAAGTATATTCCTGTTACAGCTATACTGCTATGATTTAATGCCTGTCTAATAAGTTCTATGTCTTTAGTTTGTTTGTATAGAGTAACAGCAAAATAATGCCTTATATCATGTATAGAGTAAGCGGCTTTTATTTTGCCTTGTTCATATAAACGCTTTGAACTCCTATAAAAAATATTTCTTATCACTTCAGAACTTTTATTTTTAAAAGGATTATTAAAAGAAAGATTATTCTGTTTCGCTTTGCGGGCTTTAGCCAATAATTTAATAACTTTGTCAGTAACTTTCCAGCTTATTTCCTTGCCTTTTGAATAGGAATAATATTTATTGTTTCTTATTTCTAATTTAGGTAAAGCACCAACACGCACACCGCATTCCATTATAAAAATGATGGCCGCTTTTATGATAGGATCTGCTATATCTTTAATTATTAATTCAATTTCTTTTTTAGTTGGTACTTCAAGTCTTTTTTTATTTTTAACAGGCGGACGAGTTTTTGTCCCTCTAAAAGGATTTTTCATAAATGGATATCTTCTCTCTAAAAATGAAAAGAAAGAGGAACAGGAAGAAACTAATGCACGTATGCTTAAATTAGAAAGCTCGCTTGAATTGACTTCAGTTATAAAATCATCA
>NZ_CALXRN010000224.1 GCF_944390595.1 uncultured Brachyspira sp.
ACTTATTAATATTGTTCTCTTTAATTAAATTATTATCATTATTTAAATTATTCATATTAGAAAAAAACGGTTTGTCTTTTATCTTAATATAAATAAAATAAGAAACAATCACAGCTATAAAAGTAAATACCATAGAATTAATATAAAAAAACGAATACTTCATTATTATAGTATTATAATCTGATACACTATATCCAGAATAAATTAATAAATAAAATGTACTTGTAATTGATTCTAACAATGTTGTTATAACTGCTATAATCAAAGCCGTACTAATATTAATATCAATTCCTTTTTTTGATGCTCTTTTCTTGAAAAAATAAATTATCAAAGAAGCCAATACAACAAACAATATATTAATCAATACATTAGCTGAATTTCTCAATGCATTCTGCAAAAAAACAAGTAATAAATTATCCAAATAAGGAAGAAGTTTTATTATGCTAAATACAAGTAAAAATAGATAGCTTGCAATTCCAATACCTATTGGATAAATAGGAGCATACAAAAAAGCAGGAAGTATAAAAAATATTTTTAATAAATTAAAACTCCTTAACAAAGGCACGAAAGAACATGCAATATAGAGTACAAAACATATAAAAGAAAGTATAATTTTATTTTTTTTACTATTCACAAACTCCTCCATATTATGCCTTTGCATCTGAAAAAAATGCTTTGTCTTTTATCTTAATATAAATAAAATAAGAAATCATTACGGCAATAAAAGTAACTATAACAGAAATAACATAAGTAATAATCTGCTGAATTATTAGATCATTACTAATAGGTATCTTATTTATTATAAAATTCAAAAAGAATGATGAAAAAGATAATCCGCTTATAACAAATCTTATAAATGCAATTATCAAAGCAGTTATTAAAGCCATATTTATATTAAAATTGGTACCTTTATTTTTAATATACTTCTTCATAAAATAAATAGTTAAGCAAGTTAATACAATACCAATCACATTCATAATAATACCCAAAGCACTTTGAAGCATAATATAAATCAAAGTTACAGGAGTAGAATCTAGTGTAGTAAAAAGCTTTATAATTTCAAACATTCTAAAAAACATATAATATAAAATTCCAATAACTATTGAATAAACAGGAGAATATAAAAATGCAGGAAGTATAAAAAATACGCTAAATATAGCAGCACAAGTTATTGCAATTATACCCAATACTTTTGAATTAAAAGGTATTAAATAAAATGATAAACTCAATGCTGTATAAAAGATTAAGCATAAAAAAGAAAATATAATTTTATTTTTAATATTTCCCATTAAAATAAACTCCAAAATATTAAAACATTATAGCACTGATTATTAAATTCATAACCAAACTATTATTATTATCAACACCGAAAGTTAATTGTAAAGGTGTTGTTCCGTAAAGATTATAACCTATTCCGCCTCCTACAACATACAATAAATTACCTTTATCAATACTCTCTTCAAAATATTTTCCATAACCAACATTTCCAAAAGCAACTAAGTATATATCATTAAAACCAGATGGAAGAAATCGCATAAAAAATTTATATTCAAAATGGACAAATGTAAGAAAATCCATATTTTTAAGATGTGTTTCCAAATTTGATAAAGGCATCATCATAAGAGAATATAAATACTTAAACCCTATAGAATATTTTTTCTCGCTTTTATCAAAATAAGCACTGTATCCTATATAAGGCATAATTCCAAGCTCTCCCCAATAATGAAAGAACGAATAAGGCATACTAGCTGAAACATTATAAGAATACTGCTTCTCATTAGGTATAATGCTAGCACCAACACCAGCATTGAATTTTAATTTATTAACTCCGTCATCAACAAATGTAGAACTTAAACCAATACTTTGATTTATCTTAAATATAGAACTTAATCTATAAACTTCTCTTTCAGAAGTTAACATTTTACCTATATTCATACCATAAGAAATACTAACATTATCAAAAGAATAACATAGTCTTAATTGTCCGTAATATTCTAAATCTTTATAATTGAATGTAGCAAATGGAGGTGTTATACCTTGCTTATAATTCAAATCTATAAAAAATCTTCTGTATCTGTATTCCATTCCAACATTAGCAAACATTCCGAATGATGATTCTGAACCATAATCAAAACTTACTCCTACACGGGGAACATATATAAAATGAGAATTCTTTTTATATGCATATCCGAAATCAACAGAAAATGGAAATCCAAAATAATTATAACTGTAATGAAAACCTGAATTTACAAAATCATTCTGAGCAAAAAGGAAACTTGATAATATAAAAAATAGTAATAACAATCTTTTCATATAATACAACACACCTACTATTTATCTTATACTATTATTATAACACAAGTATTATGTCTGTCAATATACTTTGTGTAAAATATTAAGAAATTCAACTCTTATATAAAAACAAATCATTTTATGAACTGTAAACTATCGGCTAACTAATTAAGTGTATTTATAAATAGTATATACTGAAAATTTTTAGGTCTGTCATTTTTTAGTCAACTTTTTCCCGCCGCACTCCAAGGGCGGACAGCGTCAAAGTTGCTGCCGACACCGCAGGTGGACTTCGTCGGCACGCTTCGCGAAAGTGCAAGTATAAAATTAGTACTAAATAATACTAAAATTGTCTTACATGTAATATAATTTATTAAATTAAAGCATAAATGTAGCCTTTCGCCGTAGGCGGGCTGTGCCTTATACCAATAAAAGAACTGGGGGTGTTGCGTAAGCACGCAGAGCGGTGGGGCTAGTCCCCCACAAATAATAAAAATAAAAAAATAATTTTTGACAAAGTATAGTTGTTTAGGTATATACTGAAATTTTTTAAGTTTATCAATTTTTTTGCTGTTATTTTGTCAAAGCATACAGAAAACTTGGAGCTAGTCAAAAAAATAATAATATAAAACTAATTTTTTAAAACATATTCAAATATTCTGCTTCTAAATAAATGATAATCTGCAATTATAGAAATAGTCCAATTAAATATTCCATTGAAAGACCAAATAAACCATAAATAATTATTATATTTACATGTGATTACATTTATAATAATCATTATCACAGAATAAATAACAACAGCAATAATAGAGTTTTTTAAATTAATTTTATATATATCATAACTATACTTTCTTATTTTTGGTTTTATATTATCAGAGAAATTCCAAAATGAATAAATCACTATATAAATAAATAATACCAAATAAAAATAAGGCATAGTAAGTTTATAGCCTATTTTAGTAGTTTCATTAAAAAAACTTAAATTATCTACAATCAAACCAAAAATAAAAGCTAAAAGAGCTGTAGAAAAAGATGATATTAAAGATGTTAATATTTTTATATATAAATTATGAACAACTTTTGCATCTTTGCTTATATCCTCAAAAACTTCATCAATATTACCAAGCTCATCTATAGATTTACTGCATGCTTCTTCATATTTCATTCCATTTTTAACATAATTCTGAACTTTAGAATTTAGCATATCTTTTATTTCATCTAACTGCTCGAGAACTTCTTTAGTATTAGGATATTTCTTTTTAATATTTTTATAAAACTCATTAATATTCATCATTATTTCCTATTAACATTTTTATCAGAATTTTTAAAAAACTTATAAAATAAAAACACAGTCAAAGGCCAAGATAAAAAGTATATAATAACAAATACAAACCAAATATGATGCGGGCTAAAAAACATATTAAATATAAATACTGCTGTAGATATAATAATAAAACCTATAATAGAATATTTTAAATTTATCTTATAATCATTATAAGTATATTCTACTGTTTCATATATATTACGCATATTAACAAATTGTATAACAGTACTTAATAAAATAGCGATTATTCCAGAAATAATAAAAAATATACTTGCTGCTAATGAATTATTTATATAAGAAAAAAATGATATATTGTTATTTTTTAAAGAAATAAAGCATAATAATAAACTTAAAGAAGACACAATAACAATATCAATAATACCAGCAAATAAATATAATTTGTATTTATTAACTATTTTTGCATCCTTTGATAATTCTTCAAGGAGCGAGTCTACATCTCCAAAAGATTTAAGAGCCTTTTCAAAAGCTTCTTCTTTAGAATCATTTACATATTCTTCGCTTTTCATATATAAATAATTTCTAAGTTCTTCAATTTGATCTCTAATTTTTTGAGTATTAGGGTATTTATTTTTTAATTCATTACAAAAATCATCTATCATAATATTTTACCATAACATTTTCTAAATCTATTCAATATCAAGAAGTTTATCTATTATCTTTTTAGTAAACAGCCATATTTCTCTTTCTTCCTGCAAAAACTTTTTACCTTCTTCAGTAATCTTATAATATTTTCTTCTTCCTCCCTGACTTTCATCTCCCCAATAACTTTCTATTAACTTTTTACCTTCAAGCCTTCTTATAGCACTGTATAAAGTTTGCCCGTTAATCTCATATTCTCCATTAGTTTTATCAGTAATTAATTTAGAAAGTTCATAACCGTAAGAATCATTATCTTTTAAAAAATGCAGAACAACAGCATCTATATGACCTCGTATTATATCGCTTTCTATATACATTAATATTAACCCTAAACTAATTATAATTTATTTTTTAAGGTAAGATAAATAAAGAATTTTGTCAATAACTAAAAAAATAATTTTTATTTATCAGCATATCTGAAAGTATTAACAGCAAGCATCAAAGCAATTATTAAACATACTAAAAGTACAGCTATACCAATAAAATATGCATGAAAATCAAAATAAAAAGCACCTCTAAAGGCATTCAAAAAATACTGAAAAATATTTAATTTGCTTAAAATTTTTACTATATTAGGAGCATTATATAAAGAATAATATCCGTCACTCAAAAACATAGAAGCCATTAAAATAATATTATATAGTATACTTGCCGTTTCATTATTTTTAACCAAACTAGAAACAAAGAAGCTTATAAATATATAAAGCAAAGAAGCCAATATAATTACAGGCAAAAATAAAAGTATAGAAGCAAAAGAAAATTCAACTTTAAAAAATAAAGCACATACAAAAAATACAGATAAACAGCTTATAATAGATATTATTACCCAAGCACATGATAAACTTATAATATATTTGTATAAAGGAAGAGGCGTTACTTTAAGAAGGTTATAAACTCCTCTCCTCCTCTGGCTGAGTACATTAAAACTTGTAGTCATAAAGGAATAAGCAAGCACACTCACACAGCTCATAGCAGTAAGTATATGCACAGTGTAGCTTTCCATTTTGAAAAAAAGTCCCAATGATATAACTATCACTAAAGGAAAGAATATAGACCAAAATATAAGAAAAGGATCTCTTATAGCTTTTTTCATTGTGAGTTTAAATATCGTTTTCATAATAATTTTTTAATATATTTGTATAAAATAATATCAACTTTTTTGCTGCACACGCTCTGCGGGCTTCGCCAAAGTTGCAAAAAGTGCAAGTATAAAATTAGTATTAAATCATACTAAAATTGTCTTACATGTAAAATAATTTATTAAATTTAAGCCAAATATAGCCTTTCGCGAAGCGTATCCGAGTTTATCGAGGATATAAGGTTCTTTGTGGCAATACCACAGGCACTCCCTGCGGTCGCAAAAGAAGTGGGGTGCTGCATAGCACACAGAGTGGTGGGCAAAGCCCTGCAAATATTTTAAATTAAAAAAATTATTTTTGACAAAATATAGTTGTTTATGTATATACTAAAATTAATAATTAGTAATATGCAGGTAAAGTTTCTCCAAACTGTCAAAATTATATTTATTTAAAAGTTCTTCTTTGCTGCCGCTTTCTAATATCTCCCCTTTATATAAAAATACTATTTTGCTCGCAAGATCCTCAACTTCCTCTAAATCATGAGAAGTAAAAAGTATAGTCTTATTATTTTTAGCAAGCTCTAATAACATATTTTTAACATTATACCTTTCTCTAGGATCCAAGCTTGCAGTAGGCTCATCAAATATAAGTAAGTCAGGATTTTGCATAGTAGCTATCATTATAGCAAGTTTTTTCTGCTCGCCTCCTGAAAGTTTTATAGCAAGAGTTTTAGGATTTAGTCCGTATTTTTTTGTTATGCTTTCTATTTCTTCATTACTCATCTTCATGTCATAAAGTGCTGAAAACATTAATATATTATCTCTTACACTGTAGCCCTCAAAAAACGGAGTGGATTGAAGCTGAACTCCTATATGTTTTTTATAATTATCTATATTTATTTTTAATTCGCCTTTATCAGCTTTTAATATTCCTAATAATATATTTATTAATGTTGTTTTGCCTGAACCATTAGGACCTACAAGTGCTATTATTTCACCTTTATTTATATCAAAATTGACATTTTTTAAAATAACATTATTATTAAATTTCTTTTCTAT
>NZ_CALXRN010000225.1 GCF_944390595.1 uncultured Brachyspira sp.
TAATACTCATGAATATGTATATAATTATTTTTATAATATATTCAATGCTGAAGTAAAAAATGTTACTATGATAAGTGAAAAAATAGATGAAATTTTGGATAATTTAGTTAATAATTATGACAATGAAGAACTTCCTAAAAGAGCTCTTTTAAGAAAAAATGAACTTATTGTAGAAGAAAATGGAAATGTTGGAAGAGCAAATATAAGATATGATGCAGAGTTTCAATCTTATGAAGAATATAGTGATTTTTCAGAACATCTAACAAATATAGCATTATTTCCAGAATCATCAGGAGCATTAATAGCAACTCAAAAACTTGCAGTGTCTTTATCTAAAGATTGGATTATAGATGCATATAGTGATTTAACTACTAAAAGCAGAGCAGAAGTGCCTATAGATATAGAAATTAATATAGATGATTGGAAAGGAGTTACCAGAGATGGTTCTAATGAAGAAGAGCTTGTTCAATCTATTAATAATCATATTGCTGAAAAAAAGGCTAATGCTTTAAGTAAAATAAAGTGGATAGGAAATGCTATTGTAACTGGGATAATAGGTCTAATTTGTACATTTGTATTATTATCATGGTTTAACAACATATTATTTATAATTCCTGGTTTGGGTGTTACTATATATCTCATATATAAAGCTAAAATGGATTATAAGAAAAAAATAGAATCTACAAATAAAAAATTTGATGATTATTCTGAAAGCTGCCTTAAGCATTTAAGGGGGATTTTAGCTGAGATTGTTGATTATAGAATGATGTATGCTGAAAAAGATAAAAATTACAGCAAAGTTGTAGATTTCTTAGGAAGTATTTCTTCATCATCATTAATAAGTGATGGTGCTTTTGAAAAAAGACGTTCAATTATATTATAAAGGATTATTTTATGATTATTTTAGATGATAATGAAAATATAAGCGGTATAGAACCAGTTGAAAATAATGAAGAGAATAATGAAAATAAAGAAATGGAAGCGGCATTAGAAGATACTCATGAGCAAGAAAAGGAAGAAGCAGCTGAAGAAGTTTTAATAGTTAAAGAAGAATATAGTAATAATATAGAAAATGGTAATATAGAAAGTGACAATATAGATAATAATAGTATAGATAATAATAATAATGTTATGGAAAAAGTATCTAATAACGTTTTAAACTCTAATACTAATTATTATAGTACTATGGCTTCAACTTTTCCAGACTGGGAATTGCTTCCTCCAGGCGTGCCTATTAAAAGAGTAAGAAGAAAATAATTTTTAGGATAATATATTATGACAAAAGCTCCGAATACGTATTTTGAATGGTGTGAATTATTAGACTATTTAAAGAATTCTTCTGTTGATAATGAAGTTTTAGAAGCTATTGATAATGGGTTTATAGAATCTGGAACTTATGAAAGACTATTTAAAAGGATTTCTGAAATTATAGAGTTTAGAATAAAAAAGAGCAGTGAAAAATTTGACAGTATAGTTAAAAAATCTTCTGATATTAATATTATATCTCCAGCATTAAATAATTTAAAGAGAGAATTTATATTTCTAATAAAAATAGCTAAATCAAAATCAATATTAAATGTATCTAAAGAATATTCTGATAAATTAATTGATTTTATAAAAAATACTGCTAATAGCATGCATGAGTCTTTAGAAAAAAGTTCAGTTTCAGATAGAACAGGTATGCTTAAAAAAATTATTGTTAATGCTAAAATAAATGACTTAGGAGTGTAAATTATGAATTTTAAAGAATGTAAAGATAGAATGAAAAGATATTCTTTAGCTAGAATACCTTTTATTGCTTTTAATACAATAGAAAGACAGAGGGCATTAGATGTTTTGAGAGATACAGCAAGTGAATTATCATTGCCTTTTTATGTCCATACACTTTCTAAGGGAATGTATGATATAGTAACCGAGAAGGTTGTTAATGATGATAAAACTGTAATTGGAGCTTTGGAATTTATTGCTGATCAGATAAAATTAAAAAATAATTTAACTTTTATTTTTACTGAAGTTTCTGATTTAGAAAATGACAGTACAACGTCAAGATATATTTTTGATATAGTAACATTAGCTGAAGAGAAAGCTGCTTCAATAATCATACTCACTCAAAATAGCATTTGGTCTAATTTACAGAGATTAGGTATGAGTTTATACCTTGATTTGCCTTTAGAAGATGAGGTATATTCCATTATAGAAGAAAATATAGAACCTTATAAAAATAGTATTAAGATAGATTGGGATGAAAATGATTATAGAGAAGCTGCTATGACTTTAACTGGTATTAGTAAAGTTGAGATACAGAATGTAATAGCTTCTCTAATAGCAAGCAGGCATGTTAAAAAATCTGATTTAATGGAATTAAAATTTGCAAAGGATAAATTATTTTCTAATATAAACGGTCTTGAGAAAATAGATGTGTCTTCAAATATTGATGATGTAGGAGGTCTTGGAGGACTAAAAAATTGGCTTAATGATAAAAAGAAATTACAGACATCAGAAAAGAGAGATGAGCTTCTAAAAAGGGGTATGAATCCGCCTAGAGGTATACTTTTAGTAGGAGTTCCTGGATGCGGAAAATCTATGTCTGCTAAGGCAGTTGCTTCATATTGGAATTTACCGCTTTATAGATTAGATTTTGCTACTGTTCAAAGTCAGTATGTTGGTCAAAGTGAACAGCAGCTTAAAGAGGCTTTTCAAACAGCTGAAAGAGTTTCTCCTTGTATT
>NZ_CALXRN010000226.1 GCF_944390595.1 uncultured Brachyspira sp.
AGATTGATTTTATAAAGCAAAGCATACCTGAAAATAAAAATAAATTAAGTAAAATGCCTTTTTTCAGAGGTGTTGTTAATTTTATAGATATGATGAAATTAGGATATAAAACTTTAGTATTTTCTGCTAATACTGCAGGAATTGAAGAAGAAAAAAAGGATGGCAAAAAAACTGAAAAAAAATCAGAAAAAAATGATAATATTGCAATGACATTGAGCATGCTTATATCATTAGCTTTTGCTGTAGGACTTTTCATAGCATTGCCTTATTTCATTACAACTCTTATAGGAATAAATGAAAAAGAAAATTTTGTTATTTTTAATTTAGCAAGAGGCGGTATTAAATTAGCAATATTCGTCTTGTATTTGCTTATTATATCATTTTTCAAAGATATAAAAAGAGTATTTGAATATCATGGAGCAGAACACATGGTAGTTAATGCTTATGAACATGGACTTGATCCGGATACAGGAAATATAAGAGATTATACTACAATACATCCAAGATGCGGTACTACATTTATGTTTTTAGTATTAACAGTTTCTATTTTGCTTTATATGTTTACAAGTTATTTTGTTTATACATATATATATGCTTCTTATACTCCTCCTAAAATAATTGGAAATTTAACTGTACTTGGCATTAATATAATACTGCTTCCTATAGTTTCTGGAATCTCTTATGAGATATTAAAATTAGGTTTCAAGTTTTATAATTTCCCTCTTATGAGACTTGCAATATTACCTGGTTTGCTGCTTCAAAAAATTACTACAAGAAGACCTCAGGACGATGAAATAGAAGTAGCTTTATTTGCCCTAAGTAAGCTGTTAGATAGTTCTGTGGCAAATAGAACAGAAGAAGATGTACAAAATGATATTAAAAAAGCTGAAAATCAATCAAATTTAGAAGAAAAGTTATGCGTATAAAAAAACGTCTTATAGAAAAAGATGATTATTATGAATATTCTGCTAGTTATATAAAAAAGTATATTCTAATAGTATCTATAATTTTACTTATAGCGACATCTATATTTCTTTTTATATATATTAACTATAAAGTTATACCAAATAAATCATACAGCAGAAATGATTTACCAACATTGGATAGTACTATAACTTCTATTACAAATGCTAAAGGAATATATTATACTGGTAATTTTTCTGAAGTACCTAAATCTATACAAATAAATGATAATATGATTGAAAATTTATATTTATATTTGTTTCATGATAATCATATAATATTTTGGAAATTATATAAAAAAGGATTAAAAAGATATTTTTCGTATAATGCATTTAATATATTGGATGGAGACTCTCAGAATTTTATTATAAAAGAATATGAAAAAGATTTTTTAGACTTTTATGACAATTTTATACGTTCTCAATTTAGAAAGAACATAGGAGAATTAAATTTAGAAATTCCAAATTTTTATAATACTAAAATATCCTTAAAAACATCAATAACTAATTTAATAGATACAGAATTTTCATTTAAATTTACTAACTTTAATGCTTCTATGATAAACTGGGCAAGAAATAGAGCATTATATACATCATTTTATTATGGAATTCCTTCAGGATATTTAGTTGTACCTGGAAGTGAAAATGTTATATCTGACACAAGTTCAATTTTGGCTATTAATACAGCAGGAAGAATTCCATCAAGATATGCTCATAATATTATAGCTGCTTTAGTATATACATCATATACAACAGAACCTATACCAATATTTATTTATGATCCAAAACCGGAATCTCAGAATTCAAAAATTATAAAATTTTTATATAAAGGAAAATGGTATATGTATAAAAATTTTGAATCGCATGAATATAAAGATGTAATAGATTATTATTCTAAAGAAGATGGATTCAGTTTTGTATTTAATGCTACCGGCAAATATTTGTATGATTCATTTGGAAATTTTAGCAAAATGGATGTTGAAATAGTTAATGGTATATTGGATGGATATTTTACCATAAATAATGAACAATTTAAAATAAATGGAAATGCTGTAAAAGAATTTGTTCATAGTGTTTTTTAGGAGATCATATATGACTGAAAAGAAAAAATTTGAAAGATTATTTGAACTTTATAGTTCGCTTGTAGTTGAAGGATTTATTCCTAAAAACAAAATTATGAATTCAAACAATATGTCTACAAGAACAGCACAGAGAGATATTGAAGATATACAAAAATATTTAAAAATAGATTTAATTTCAGATAATGACAAGTATTATGTAAAAAAAGAAGATTTAAAAAAACTTAGAAGAGGGGTTAATCTTAATAATAAAGATTTAAAAGAAAATCTTGATAAATTATTTTCTGTATTCATAAAAAAAATAAGCAGCAATTTATCATTAATACCTCATTCTACAATATCTAAACTCTTACCTCAAAATGTTGATAATGAATACTATGATGTTATTATCATAGCAAATAATGATATAAATAATATATCTATGGATAACGATATTCTTGATAAATTAATATGCTATGTAAAAGATTTAGATGATATAAGTTTTGATTATTACCTTCAAAGCGGAGATATTGTTTATAGAGTAAACGCTGTAGCATATTTAATATATTATTTTCAGGGTATATGGTACTTAGTGGCAAATGATAATAAACATAATAAAATTAAAACATATATAATAACTAACATATCAAATATACAGCTTCATAAACAATTAAAATTTCGTTCTCAAAAAGAAAAAGAAGAACATGATAATGAATACAATAGAAGATTAAAGAAACGTGAAGAATTAATAAATTTAATAGAGAGCAAAAGAAGCATATATTGGAGCGATGATAAATTAATAAAAACGGTAATTAATTTCCATTCTGATGTAGCACATTTTTTCAAAAACAGATATTACGGCTTCAATCAAAAAGTAAAAAAAGAATTAAGTGATGGTTCTATTGAAGTTTCATTTAATTTTTCATCGTTTACGGAACTTAGAATATTTTTAAGTCCATGGCTTGGATATTTCACAATTATATCACCGGAAGAATTCCGCATAGAGTTTATAGATTATCTTAATAATGCATTAAATATTATGAATAAAAAATAATGGGAATAAATATAACAATATCTATTCCCATTAAAACAATTTATGAAAGACTATAAAGCATATCTCCATAAGTAGGGAGTTTCCAATATTTTTTAGATACAGTTTTTTCTAATTCATCTATTGTAATTCTCATATCTTCTAAACATGTAAAAATTTTATCTCTATAAAATTTTGCTGATTTAGATATATCATTAATCTTTTTAGCTTCTACTATATAACCTTCTAATTTATTTAATTTGTAATCTAATAATTTTATTAATTCATTAAGTTTAGTAATTAAATCTTTTTCAACATCAAATTTAAGTTTTAGATTTCTTTTCTTATCAGCTATATCAGCTAACTCGCCAGTATACTCTATAGAATAAGGTAATATCTGCTTATGAACCATATCTATTAATGTTAAAGCTTCTATATTTATTACTTTAACATATTCTTCCATACTTATTTCATATCTTGAATGTATTTCAGTTTCTGTTAATACCTTATGCTTAGTTAAAACATCTATATTCTTTTTTGATATGAAATGAGGTAATGCCTCTGGAGTAGTTTTTAAATTAAATAATCCTCTTTTAGCTGCTTCTTTAACCCACTCTTCAGAATAGTTATTTCCATTATAAATTATTCTCTTATGTTTTTTTATTGTATCTATTATTAAATTATCCAAATCTTTTTCAAAACTAGTTGATTTTTCAAGTATATCAGCAAATTGAGAAAATGCTTCAGCTACTATAGTATTCATTATTATATTAGGACCGGAAACTGAAAGGCTTGAACCAACCATTCTAAATTCAAATTTATTTCCTGTAAAGGCTAAAGGGGAAGTTCTGTTTCTATCTGTTGTATCTTTAGTAAGTCTAGCCAAAGAATTAACTCCCATTTCCATTTCAACTTTTGCTTTGCCTTTATAATTTTTAGAATTTTCCATAGATTCAAGTATGTCAGTTAATTCATCACCTAAAAATATAGAGATAATAGCAGGAGGAGCCTCAGCGGCACCAAGTCTATGATCATTACTTGCACTTGCTGTTGTAACTCTAAGTAAATCCTGATACTCATCAACGGCCTTTATTATAGCAATTAAAAATAAAAGAAATTGTTTGTTCTGTGAGGGATTATCACCTGGATCCAATAAATTCATACCTGTATCTGTTGCCATAGACCAGTTGTTATGTTTTCCGCTTCCATTAACACCAGTAAATGGTTTTTCATGCAAAATACAAGCTAAATTATGTTTCTCAGCAATTACTTTCATAAGCTCCATAGTAAGCTGATTTTGATCTGTAGCCATATTGGTAACTGTAAACTCAGGAGCCAATTCATACTGACCAGGTGCTGCTTCATTATGTTCTGTTTTAGCAACTATTCCAAGTTTCCAAAGCTCATTATCAAGTTCTTTCATAAATGCAAGTACTCTGGGTTTTATTGCTCCAAAATAATGATCCTCTAATTCCTGACCTTTAGGAGGACAAGCTCCAAATAATGTTCTTTTACAATATCTTAAATCAGGTCTTTGTAAATATAAATCTCTGTCTATCAAAAAATATTCCTGTTCAGCTCCTACAGTAGTAAATACTCTACTTACATCATTATGTCCGAATAATTTTAATATTCTTTTTGCCTCTTTTTCTATAACTTCCATAGAACGAAGTAGGGGAGTTTTCTTGTCTAATGATTCTCCGCTGTATGAACAAAAGGCACTAGGTATGCATAATGTATCATCTTTTATGAACGCATAAGAAGTAGGATCCCAAGCAGTGTATCCTCTTGCTTCAAATGTAGCTCTTAATCCGCCTGAAGGAAAACTAGAAGCATCTGGTTCTCCTTGAACTAATTCTTTACCTGTAAATTCCATACGAATAGAGCCATCATCAGTTTGAGTAATAAAACTGGTATGTTTTTCAGCTGTTACACCTGTCATAGGCTGAAACCAATGAGTGAAATGAGTAGCACCTTTCTCTATAGCCCATTCTTTCATAGCATGAGCTACAACATTGGCAACTTCTAAATTTAAACGCTCTCCATTTTTTATGGTTTTTATAAGTTTTTTATAAATGTCTTTGGGAAGTTTATCCTTCATAACATTATCATTAAAAACCATACTACCAAAAATTTCTGGTATTTTTTTCATTTTATATATTTCTCCTAAGAAATTTATTATAAAAAATTATAATGCAATATTATATCATTAGTTTAAATTAATTCAATATTACTATTAAGAGTTATAGTAAAAAAGTTAGAATTTTATATGTTTTCATGTATGAATTGTTTTAATTTATATAATGCTTTTAATAATTCTTTTCTATCAAGATTATTTCTAGTAGAAAATAAAACCTTTATATCATTAATTTCAGATAAACTCATATAATCATCACTAGCTATTATTTGATAAATATATTCAAGGGCTTTTGATATTGCTGAAGAATAATCTTTAAATTGAAAATATTCATTTGGTAAATTCCATATAAGTGCTTCTGTTATAGCAGGAGTTAACTCATTGATGTATTTAATTTCAGGAGAAAAAGTAAGGAATAAATGCTTAAATAATTTTATTAAATTAATAAAATTAGAACCGCAGTCATGTTCTTTTTTATCAAAATTTCTATTGTCTAATTTAGGATAGAAAATTTCATTTTTTTCATTTGCATGTGTAACTAAAGCACCTTCAACATTATTATCTAAATTTTTAACTGAAGGTATTAATACAATTTTTTCATTTTCATATTCTAAAATTAAAGACGATGATGTAACATTAACTTTATTTGAATATGAATCATTATTTTTTATTAATTCTAAAATAGAAGATTTAAATTTTCTAGTATCAGATATACTATTTTTTTCATCATCTAATACTAAAAACAAATTAAGGTATTCCATATAAGTTACATCTGTCCTGTTTCTTTTTGAACCAGTAGCAACAATGGAAATACTATTAAATTGTTTATGAGGTGATATTAATTTGGATATAAAGTCCAATTTTTTTTCTATTTTATAATATGTGTAAGCTGTAAAACTGCTTACCCATCTATTTATATATTCATATAAATCTATACTATCCATTTTTATATTTACACTCTTTTTAGAGCAGCAGCAAGTATTTTGTCTAATGGTAAAACCTCATCAACTCCGCCTCTTGCAATTGCTTCTCTAGGCATTCCGAAAACAGTACAAGTTTCTTCATTTTGAGCTATATTGTAAGCACCTGCATCTTTCATTTCTTTCATACCATTAGCACCATCATCACCCATACCTGTAAGTATTATTCCTATAGCTTTATTTTTAGCGTAAACTGCACCGCTTCTGAAAAGTACATCTACAGAAGGTTTATGTCTAGTAACGGGCTCTCCATCTCTAACTTCTATATAGTATTTACCGCCTCTAACTTTAATCATAGTATGCTTAGCACCTCTAGCAAGTACAGCCTGTCCTCTTCCTATGCTCATACCATCTTCAGATTCAAATACATCTATTTTTAAAATACCATTTAATCTCTTAGCAAATGATGTAGTAAAGTGTTCAGGCATGTGCTGAGCAATAACGATAGGAGGAGCTGAAGGTGTAACATTTTTAAGACATTCTATTAAAGCCTCTGTACCGCCTGTTGAAGAACCTATAAGAATAATTTTATCCATAGGGGTTTCTCTTGAAGGAGTAAGAGGAAGTATAATATCTGCTGTATTTTTTTGATAAACTTTGAATCCGGCTGTTTTTGGTGCTTCTAAACTAATAGAACTTCTTTCTGTAGCAGCAGCAGGTTCTGTTGGAACTGTAACACCATGTTTTCTATAGAATTTAGCTCTATTTGCATAAGCATTTTTAATTTTTTCAACTAAATCTGTAGCTAATTCTTCTACACCATCTCTAACATTGGCAGAAGGTTTAATTACATAATCAAAAGCTCCAATATTTAAAGCATCTAAAGCTAATTCTCTATGTTTATCCAAAAGAGAACTAAACATTATTACAGGAATAGGGTTGTTAAGCATAAGTTTTTTAAGATATGTAATACCATCCATTTCCGGCATTTCAATATCTAAAGTAATAATGTCAGGTTTAAGATTTTTGACCTTATTTTCAGCTAAAATTGGATTTGCAGCAGTTCCTACCATTTCTAATGCAGGGTCTGAATTAA
>NZ_CALXRN010000227.1 GCF_944390595.1 uncultured Brachyspira sp.
GTTCCATAACAGGAATAGTTTTTCCGGAAATTTTCACAGCTATTTCCATTATACTAAATGATAAAGCAGAAAATATTATATATAATGAGCCTATTTTGATATTGTTCATAAATAAAGTTGAAAATATTTTATATAATAATTTTTATAAATATTTTTCTATCTCTGTAAAAGCAACACCGGCCTTCTCTTGTATATAAATATCTACTATAGAATTTGTAAAATTAGATGGTGCCGGATTTATTTCCATAATTCTAGCTCCAGAACGTTTAGCTAAATGCGGAATCTGTGCAGCAGGCATAACTTCGCCGCCGGTACCTATTATAATAAATAAATCACATTTCTGAGCATCTTCTATAGAGCTGTTAAAATCTACAGCAGGTAATTGCTCTCCAAAAAAAACAAATGCCGGCTTTAAAGTAGCAGAACATTTTTCACATGAAGGAGGATCCATAGCAAGTATTTCTTTATCGATTTTATATCTTGTTTTGCATTTCATGCATACTGCATATTTTGCTGTACCATGAAGTTCATAAACAATTTTGCTTCCTGCCTCTTGATGAAGATTATCAATATTTTGAGTAATTACAGAACGCATTATACCCATTTTTTCTAAATTAGCTAATACTATATGAGCTTTATTAGGCTTAACATCTGTAATAGGATCATAAAAAACCTTTTTTAGTGATTTCCAAGATTCTTTTTGATGCTTAACAAAATAAGAAATCTCAGCAAACTGACTTCCATGTTTCTCCCAAAGACCGTCAGGACCTCTGAAAGGAGGAACACCGCTTTCTACACTTATACCTGCACCTGTAAAAGCTACAGCGTATTTTGAATCTTTAATTGTTTGTGCTATTAATTTGTAGTCTATCATAATGATTACTATTATATAGCAAAATATTATTTTTTCTACTATATATTTTATTTTTATAATAATAAATTCCAAATTATAAAATAATGTTATTAATGTTCTATTAATGTATATATTTTTGTATAAAATATAATTTTATAATAATATTTTTTTATTGACACATTACTTTATTATGTTATAATATAACTACATATTTTTATTGTTAAAATAAAAAACAGATATTAAGGATATATTATGATTAGTAGAACACAAATTATGCGTTTATTAAAATACAAAAATGCATTAAGACGCATGAAAAGTTTCGGATTTATAAAAGCTTATTCCAACAACTTGGGAGATGCTATAGGTATTACTTCAGTTCAAGTAAGAAAAGATTTTTCACTTTTTAATATCTCTGGAAATAAAAAAGGCGGATACAATATAGATGATTTGCTAGAACAAATTGACAGCATATTAGGCAAACAAATATCACATAATATTATATTGATAGGATATGGTAAAATAGGAAAAGCATTAGTAAATTACAGAGGTTTTGAAAGCGAATCAATAAAAATTATTGCTGCATTTGATCATAACCCTGATAAAATAGACAGAAATGCCCCTACTCCAATACTTCCTATAGAAGAATTAAAAGATTTCATAATTAATAACAAAATAGAAATAGCAATATTAACTGTTCCGGATTTAGAAGCTCAAAGAATGTTTGATGTTATATGTAATGCTGGTATAAAAGGAGTTCTTAATTTTGCTCCTATTAAGTTATTAGAAAGACCTGATTGTATAATCAATGATGTTAATATAGCTGATGAAATTGAATCTTTATTCTATTTTATAAATGATGTAAAAGAAACATCTTCAAGCAAAAAACATAAAGATAAAGGCGACAAATAATTAAAAAAATAAAAAAGAGATACTCTAAAAAGTATCTCTTTTTTATATATAAATGCATTATTTATTATAAGTTAAACTTGCTCTAGTCAATAAATCTATTACTTCAGGATTTCCATTTTCCATAGCATACATTAAAGCAGTTTTTCTAAACTTATCTGTAGTATTAAGATGTGCACCAGCATTAACTAAATACTCTACAGACATATAATCACCATTTTCAGCAGCAAACATCAAAGCAGTTTTACCGTCATTATCTGCTATATTCAAATCTGCATTAGCATTAATCAAAGCATTAATAGAACCACTCTTTCCAGAAACAGCAGCCCAAATCAAAGCAGTTCTTCCATCTCTCATTTTAAAATTAATACTTGCCTTTCCAATTAAAAGAGATGATACAACATCTGTTAATCCTAATGTAGAAGCTAAAGCAAGAGGAGTAATATTTCCATAAGGACCGTAAGTAGCTACTATATTAGCATCCGCACCGCGTTCTAATAGTATTTTTGCAACTTCATTATTGCCTTTAGCTATAGCATAAAATAAAGCGTTTGCACCATGCTCATTTATATAGTTAACTTCGCTTCCTTTATCTAAAAGGAGTTTTACTATTAAATCATGGTTATTATATGATGCCACCATTAAAGGAGTCATATTATAATTAACACCATCACCATTTCCACTTCTGTATGTGCCACTTATTTTCAAATCAGCATTAGCATTAACTATCATTTCTACTATGCTGTAATAACCTTTTCCTGCTGCCTGTAAAAGAGCTGTTGTCCCATTATTTAACTTTATATTAGGATTGGCATTTTTAGCAAGCAAATAAGACACTATATCTACATATCCGGCATCTGCAGCATAAGTTAATGCTGTTTTTCCATGTATACATGTAAGATTAACATTAGCATTCTGAGATAATAAAAGCAATACTACATCTTTATATCCTTTTGAAGCAG
>NZ_CALXRN010000228.1 GCF_944390595.1 uncultured Brachyspira sp.
TCGATAAAGAAAACACATTAGAGCTTATGCATACAATAAATAATAATCAATTTGATTTATTTCCTATAGTAATAAAATCAGATCAACAATATTTAACTTACAAATCTGCTGTATATCTAATAAACAGAAACATAAGAATAGATGCTTTAGTTTACGACGATCGTAATGCTGAATTTATTCCTTTTGAAAAGATATGGCAAAAATCTCAACTTCATAAATATGATTTACAATGGGTATGTTAAACATATCCACTTTTTATTTACAGAAAAATAACATTATGATAAAAACAAAATGTAAGCATCCAGATGTTGTTATCAATTTGTAGGTTTTGTTTTTGGTTTCTTCTGGGTCTTTTCCTGATTTGAAAAGCTCCAAGGAGCGAGGCGTTCCGCCCCAGGGAAGCGAGAACGCCGACGCTATCTGCTAGGGAAACGCCGAAAATAAAAAAAAGAGACACCTAAAAAAAACTATAAAATTTAAATTTGACTAATATTAATAAAATTCACTTTTTTTATGTATAATTAAGTTAATAACTTTATAACTTCAATAAATTCTTATGAAAAATAAAGATTAGATAAAAAATAAAATTATTTTTTTAAAAAAAATAAAATTCTCACACCTTGATTATTCATATGTAATATGACATATAATTAGTTTCTTATAAAAACGCATATATAATATGTCTTAATTCAATACTATAAATTTAGAATTGCTAAGTAAAAAAAAAGATACATATATTTTATGGATAAAAAAACAAAGGGTCTTAAAATAAATATATCAGAATTGCTAGATGTAAAATATTTAATGAATACAATATTTTATTCCATAATATAACCAATTTTAAAAAACAAGGAAATTAATTTTATTTTTTTTATTTAAAATACGTTGTAATGAAAATATATTTTTTTAAATTAAAAATGGTATACAGGAGGTATCAATGCACAAATTTACACTTAGACTTGATGAAGAGACATATGATATGTTAAAAGAACTATCTGATGAAAACAACACACCTATGACTTATTTAATAAAATTAATGATTAGAACTTATTATAAAACTAGAAAAATTAAAATTTAGGAGTGTATGAGTTATGATATATGCTGTTGATGCAATAATGGGAGCTGGAAAATCAAGTTTTGGAATACAAAAATTAATCAACAATATAAAGAAGGATAAAAAAACAATTTATATCACACCTTATAAGAACGAAATTAAAAGAATCATGGAAGAATGCAACAAGGCTGGTGTAAAAGTATATCAACCATTAGCATTTAACGACAAAGGTAAAAGAGATAATTTTGCAAGTTTAGTGGCAAGCGGAAAAAGCATTGTAGCTACTCACGCTTGTTTCGATGGTATATCTAAAGATTTATTTATGTTTTTTAAACAGCATAAGTATACTCTTATAATGGACGAAGTACATAATGTTGTCCAACCAATATGTTTAACTGAGGAAGATAGAGAAATGCTTTTAGAAAAAAAATATATCTCTATAAATCAAGAAACTGATGAGGTAATATGGAATAAGAATAATATGTCGTATGAAGGAAGATTTTCAGATATTAAAAATTTATGTGAACTTGGAAATATATATTACTTATCAGAAAAATTATGTTATTGGGTTTTTCCTTGTGAAATATTCAAAAGCATGAAAGATGTTTATATTTTAACATACTTATTCGAAGGGCAAATTCAAGCCGCATATTATAAGTCGTGTGGAGTAAAATATAAGTTAGTTAGTTTAATGAATACGAACAACAAAAGAGGTATGGAAGGAAAATATAAATTAGTTGAATATAAATCTGAATTGCAACATGACACGATTAAGGAATATGCAAATCTTATCAGTATATATCACGGAAAATTAAACGATGAATTTAGCATGTTTTCGTTCAGTTCAACCTATTTTGAGAAGATAAAATATAACAAAGAAATATTAAAACAGATAAAAAATAATATATATAATTATTTTAGAAATATAGTTAAAACTAAAGCTCAAGACAATATGTGGACAACATTAAAGTCTTTAGAAGATAGTTTGAAAGGTGGTGCATACAGTAAAGGGTTTGTTGAAATGACGGCTAGGGCAACAAATGAATATTCTGATAAAATTTCAATGGCTTATATATACAATAGATTTATAAACCCAACACTAATAACTTTTTTTAATAAAAGAGGTGTTGAAGTAAATCAAGATTTGTATGCAATATCAGAATTGTTACAGTGGATGTTTAGAAGCAGAATAAGAAAACAAATGCCTATAAACATATATATACCATCACTTAGAATGAGAGGACTATTAGAAAAATGGTGTAATTGTGAAATAAAAATGGAGGAATGCAAATAATATGGAATACGAAGTTAGAAGAATTACTAAACTTATGAGGTTTGATGTAAATAGAAAAATAAAACAAATTTATGATTTTTCAAAAAAAGATTATTATGTGGATACAGACGGTAACTTATATTACCGTCGTGAAAAATTAGTAGACATAAAAAACAATTTTGGTTACATAACTAATAGTATAAAAGATAATGATGGTGTTGCTAGAACTTTTAGTAGATAACAAATTGTAGCTCAAACATTTTTATTAGACAGTTTTGAAGAAGGAATGACGGTTGATCATATAAATAGGGTTAGGCATGACAACAGATTGGAAAACTTAAGATGGAGTACAGCAAAACAACAAATACATAACCAAACTAGAAAAATCCATAAAATTATCGTGATCGACAACCATCCTTATCAATTGTTCCAGAGAGTTATAGAGGATCAAAGATTGTATTTTATAAACAACATAGAGCCAAAATTTGATAAATCTAAATATAAGTATTTAAATTTACTTTATAAAATTTATGATTCTATAACTAATGATGTCGAAATAGATTCCGTAATAAAATCGTACGCTGAAAATTACATATATTTTAATTATGATGACGATGGAACAAAAGCTCGTATCGAATTCTATGATTATTTTTATCCTAAGATTAGACAATATCATTCTGATAAGGCTAAAGAAATTGCTAGTCAAACAACTACTGA
>NZ_CALXRN010000229.1 GCF_944390595.1 uncultured Brachyspira sp.
AAGAAGCTAAGTCAACAAGAGGAGATGATATTAAAAATGAAAATGTCATGGCTATTGGTATTCCGGCAGATGTAAACCCTATAAAAAGAGGTATTGAAGAACATGAACAAAAAGGTGTTACAGTACCAAAAAGTGCTGCAAGTATATTTGCTGATATTCCATTAAATTTGCTTAATATTTTTTTTGTTCTTTCAGGCGGAAAATAGCTTTGAATATATGATATACAGAATATTAATACAGAAAGCAGAACAAATATTTTAATGACATCATATATGAAAAATTGTATCACACCTTTTATTGTGTCTGATAAAGCAAAATTATTTAATATACTGCCTATCAATGTATTAAGCCATTTCATAGATATTATTTGATCTTGTATAAAGACAAATATTGTTTTTATAATATTCATTTTATAACTCCTAATTTTTAAATTTATTTTTTGTGGCGTTTGCTATTTTTACAAGGGTAAGCATTACAGGTACTTCTACTAAAACTCCTACTATAGTTGCTAGTTCTGCACCGGAATTTACTCCGAATAATGATACTGCGACGGCCACAGCAAGTTCAAAGAAATTTGAAGCTCCTATCATACCAGCAGGTGCTGCTACATTATGAGGAAGTTTTAATATATAGCAGGCAATATAAGCTATGAAAAATATTAAAAAAGTCTGCAGTATTAAAGGTATTGCTATTAAAATTATATGAATAGGATTTGATAGTATTACATTTCCTTGAAAACTGAACAATAATATTAATGTAAGTAATAATCCTATTATGGTTATGTTATCAAATTTATGTACAAAAATATTATTAAAATATTCTATTCCTTTTTTACCGCATACATAAACCCTTGTGATGATTCCCGCAGTTAATGGAATAAGAACAAATAATATAACAGATAAAAATAATGTATTCCAAGGTACTGTAACATTTGATATTCCCAACAAAAATTTTACTATAGGGACGAATGCTATAAGTATTATTAAATCATTAGTAGTAACTTGTACAACAGTGTATGATGGATTTCCATTTGTTAAAGCACTCCATACAAATACCATTTCTGTGCATGGAGCAGCTCCAAGAATTACTGCACCGACTAAATACTCTTTTGCTAAATCTTTTGGTATAAAATTATTTAGTATAGTATAAAAGAATAGAGATGCTATAAAAAACATGGTAAAAGGTTTTATGAGCCAATTTACAACCCAAGTAACAAACAGCCCTTGAGGATTTTTTGTAACATTTTTAATACTTTGAAAATCTACACTCATCATCATTGGGTATATCATAAACCATATTAATATTGCTATTGGTATTGAAACATTTGCATATTCAAATTTGTTTAATGTATTTGGTATAGATGGTAAAAACTTAGATATTAATACACCTATAACCATACAAATAAATACCCATAAAGTTAAATATTTCTGAAAAAAACTAATATTTTCTTTTTTTCTTTCCATTTCTTATTCTCCTTTTATTTAAGCATCATTTTCAGATTGGCATTTTCTTGTGCTTTCTGCATTTTTATTTGATACTACAGATGTATAATAATTTAGTAATTCTTTTGCTTTTGATATAGCTTCTTCATTAAAGCTGTAATAAGTCCATTTGCCTTCTTTTCTGCCTATTACTATATTTGAATCGCAAAGTATTTTCATGTGATGAGATAATGTGGATTGTACAATATGGAGTTCTTCCAACAGTCTGCATGCACATATCTCTCCGTCTTTAATCATTTCTAATATTTTTAATCTGTTTTCATCACATAATGCTTTAAAAATAATTGCATCATTTTTATAATCCTGCATTTAATCTCCTTAAACTTATTATATTACATCGAAATATATCGATATATAATATAACAAACATATCGATATTTGTCAATATATTATTCTTAAAATAACTTTTTTATTAAAAGATTGAAATAATAAAAAATAATAGTTTTAAGTACAAAGATAGATATTTTTATATTTGTAAGAATTGTTGTATATTAAATATTATAATTTTTGTTATCATTATAAAAAATATTATTTTATTAAACATATTGACAATACCTATAAAATTCATATACTAGATTATATAACCTAATAGTATATTAAAATCATATTATATTATTAATAATTATAAAAAGTATAACTATTAACGATAATATGTTTTCTTTTAATGTTACTAGTAGTAATATTTTATATAATAATCGGAGGATATATGGGAGAAAAAAAAGAAAAAAAGGCCCCTAATACGTATGTCATAATATTTTTTGCTATGATATTAGTTGCTGTTCTGAGTTGGATTATACCTGGCGGAAGCTACCAAATGAATGAAGAAGGAAGATTTATTACTGGAACATATACTGCTAAAGAGTCTAATCCTCAAGGTTTATGGGATGTATTGATAGCACCATTTATAGGTATGGTTGGAGGAGAAGGCGTAGCTGGAGCGATCATTATTTCATTAAATATAATGATGTTTGGAAGTTTTTTAGAGATAATGGATAGTTCAGGAGCTATAAAAATATTCTTAAAAAGGATAGCCATGAGGTATCAGAATAATATAAATATTCTTATAATTATTTTGGTTACTATAATGGCATTATTAGGAACAATAGAAGGGTGTTATGAAGAAGCATTTGTATATTTGCTCATGATAATGCCTTTTATATTGGCATTAGGACTTGATACTATGGTTGGTGCCATGATAATTATATTTGGTACTCAAGTCGGATGTTTAACTTCTATTATTAACCCTTTTGCTGTAGGTATTGCATCAGATATAGCAGGCATTAGTCCTGGAGACGGTTTATTAGTAAGAGTATTAATGTTCGTTATTTTTGTAGGAATAACATGTTTCTATATATGCAGATATGCTAAAAAAGTTAAAGAACATCCTGAGAAATCTACTCAGTATCATAGAAAAGAAGAAAATCTTAAAGCATTCCCAGTTTCTGAAGATGAAAATTTAGAAATGACAGGAAAGGACAAAGTAATATTAATAATATTTGCTTCTACTTTCGGTTTGATGATGATTTCTTTAATACCATGGACATCATTAAATGAGCATTTCACTATATTTGAAGATATAGTGAAATTTTTAACTGGCTTGCCATTTATCGGTACAGTTTTAGGTAAAAGTATGGTTCCTTTCGGACAATGGTATTTTAATGAAGTATCAATGCTATTATTAATATCTTCTTTAGTATGCGGTAAAATATTAGGATACGATATAAATAAAACTATAGATTTAATAATAAAAGGTGCTGCAGGAGTTGTTTCAACTGCTTTCATAGTTCCTTTTGCAAGAGGTATACAAGTAGTAATGGATCAAGGTATGATTACTCCTACAATATTGCATTTTGGAGAAACTACATTAAGCAGTTTATCACCTGTTTTATTTGTAATAGTTAGTTTGGTATTCTACTTCATTATGGGAATATTAATATCTAGTACTAGCGGACTTGCTGCTGCTACTATGTCAATAATGAATTCTATGGCTTTATTTGCTGGTGTTGCAAGCCCTGTTATCATAAATGTATATTTAATGGGTATAGGTTTAGCAAACATGATAATGCCTACTTCAATAGCTGTTATGGTATGTACTCACGTTGCTTATATTAGCTACACAGATTGGGTTAAGGTAAATTGGAAATTTATGGTTGCCATGTTCTTGGCCTGCTGTCTATTCTTGGTATTAAACGTAACAGTATTGTCATAAATAAATAATAATATTTTTAAGGGCTATCAATTTATTTGATAGCCTTTTTTTGTAAATTGAAATTATATTTTATAATGATATAATATATATAAGCTTAACAATGGAGTAAAAATATGCAAGTAAAAAATTGGGGAAGCGGATATCTTCTATATGAATTAAAAAATGCAAACGGCATGGAGCTTAAATTAACAGATATTGGAGCATCAATAACAGGAGTATTTTTTAAAGATAAGAATGGTAATGAAGTACAGGTATCATTCGGAAGCGATGATTATTCATTTTATTTAAATCCTCATGATTATATCGGTTCTTCTGTAGGAAGAGTTGCAAATAGAACAATAAATTCTGAGTTTACTCTTGACGGCAAAACATATAAATTAACAAAAAATGATAACGGCAAACATCATTTACATGGCGGTGAAAAAGGTATATCATTTCATAAATTTGATTCTAAAGTTTTGGATAATCATTCTGTACTATTCAGCTACAGTTCAAGTGAATATGATGAAGGTTATCCTGCCAATATGGATATAGATATAACTTATTCTTTAACAAATAATAATGAAATATTAATAGAATATTTTGCGGCAGTTAATGCTCCTACACCAATAAATCTAACAAATCATGCTTATTGGAATCTCAATGGAGAAGGTACTATATATGATCATGATTTATTTATAGATTCTTCATTTTATTTGCCTGTAACAGATGAATGTGTATCTACAGGGGAAATTTTTAAAACAGAAAATACTCCTTTTGATTTTACTAAAACAAAAAAAATAGGTGCTGATATAGAAAAAGCTAATGGTTATGATAATTGCTTCATATTTAATGAAAAAAATATCTTATCATATACTGATGAAGATGAAAATGAAAATAATTTTAATAAATTGAGGGCTTCATGTTATAGCGAGAAGACAGGAATTGTTTTAGAGCTTTATACCACAAAGCCTGCTATGCATTTTTATTCCGGAAATATGCTTAATAATAGAGAGGTAAGAAATACAGTTTTGAATAAGCATAATGCATTCTGCTTTGAGACAGAGTTTTTACCAGGGGCCGTAAATTTCCCTCATTTTCCAAGCATAATATTTGATCCTGATAACAACTATAATCATAAAACAATATATAAATTAAATTTAAAATAAAAAATATTTTGGAAGTGTAATATTTATGAATAATAAAAAATCAATAATAATAGAACATTATATAGACAAAGTTAAGGATTTGAATATACCGGATTATGAAGTTTTAGATTGGGAATCTAAAGAGGCTCAGGAAATTAGATTTAAGGCATTATTAGATCATTTTGATATTAGAAAATCGGTTTTGCTTGATGTAGGATGCGGACTTGGAAATTTAGCTGAATATATAGACAGACATAATATTAGTCTTTATTATATTGGTGTTGATATAGTATCAGAAATGGTTGAAAGAGCAAAGAAGAAGGTTTTTAAAAATATTACGCCTCAGTTTATGACTATGGATTTTTTTAAAACTTCAGATATAGAAGATGATTTTGATTATATATATTCTTCAGGCATATTCAATCTTAATCTTGGAAATAATGAAGAGTTTTTAGCAGATGCTGTAAAAAATTTTTTAATTGCTGCTAGAAAAGGTGTATGTTTTAATCTGTTAGATATTTCATGTAAAGAAAAATACGGAGATAAATATTACTACTATAAAAAAGAAGATATATTCAAAATGGTTTGCGACAGAGTGAAAGATTTAAATTTGCAATGCAAGATAAAGATATCTGATGATTATTTAGCTAATGATTTTTCTGTATTTATAGATTTTTTACAGGATTAGTATAAATAAATTACAAACCTAATAAAAGCTTGGGCGGGCGTGCAATTCATAATTAAGCAATAAAAATAGTCTAAATTAAAAATTCTTATAAATTAAATAAAGAATAAAGGGCGGGATATGTTATTAAAAATTTTAATAACTTAATTATTAACAGGATATAAGATATGAAAAAATTGTTTTTTATAACGGTGTCATTTTT
>NZ_CALXRN010000230.1 GCF_944390595.1 uncultured Brachyspira sp.
CGAACCCACATGGGTGTTAGCCCGGCGGTTTTCAAGACCGCTGCTCTACCAATTGAACGAACTCTCCAAAACTAAATATGCTATACATTATAACATATAAAAAATTAATTTCAAGTTTTTTTTTATACTTTAATCATCTTTAAAAAATGCCCGTCTGAAATAAAGACCATGAGACGGTGCTGTTACAAAAGCATCCGCCCTATTTTCACTTTTTAAAATATCTTCTATAAAATTAATAGGCATTTTCTTTTTCTGACCTTCAACTAAAGTACCTACTATTATTCTAACCATATTATGCAAAAAAGCATTGCCTCTAATTATAAAATATATAGTATCTCCTTTTCTTACAGCTTTAACTCTTTCTAAATATCTAAATTTAGAATCATTCTCATCTTCTGTAGAACAAAATGATGTAAAATTATGCTCGCCTATCAAATATTTAGCATATTCATTAATCAATTTCTCATCAATGATATTTTTCCTATAGAACCAAGCATACCGCTCATAAAAAGGAAAAGAAGTATCCCCATTATAAACAATATATAAATACTCTCTAAATGTAGCAGAAGCTCTTGCATTAAATGAATCATGCATCTCTTCGGCTTTTATTATTCTTACATCTCTGTCCAAACAGGAGTTTAAAGCTATATGTACTTTATGAATAGGTACAAGCATTTTAGGAACTCTAAAATTAGCAACCTGACCTAAGGCATGAACTCCTGCATCTGTTCTTCCGCATCCGTATATAGTTATTTTTTCACCATAAATTTTTTCAACTGCTTTATATATTTCGCCCTGAACAGTTCTCAAATTAGGCTGTATCTGCCATCCGTAAAAATCAGTTCCGTCATATTGTATAGTTATTTTTATATTGTTCATTATAATATTTCAAACTAATAATTAATTATTAGTTATATCCTCTGGTATAATTATTCCTAACTTTTCAGCAGCATTAGTATTTATGCTTAATGTAGGTGTTTGTAAATATTCTATAGGCATATTTGCAGGTACAGCCTTACCTTTAAGTATTCTAACTGCTTGTTTAGAAGTTAATTTTCCAAGTTCATAATGACTTATACCGTAAGTAGCAAGTCCTCCGGATTTAAGCATATCAACTTCACCGCATATTACAGGTATTTTTGCAGGTTCTGTAACAGCTATAACATTAGCCATACCAGAGGCGAGCATATTATCTGTAGGTATATATATTGCCTCAGCTTTGCCTATTATACTTTGAACTATCTGCTGTATATCATTAGGATTAGTTATTGTTGCTTCTATATAAGATATTCCCATTTCATCTAATTTTCTTTTTGCCATATCTATTTGAAATTTTGAATTCTGTTCGCTTGAATTATACATAAGGGCAACAGTTTTCACATTAGGTACTAATTTTTTTAATAATTCCATCTGTTCATCTACAGGAGTTAAATTTGAAGTTCCTGATACATTTCCATTAGGAGCATCATTTTTTTCAACTAATTTTGCTGTTTCAGGATCTGTAACTGCTGTAACCAATATAGGTATATCTTTTATCAAATTTGCCACAGCCTGTGCAGCAGGTGTTGCTATAGCCAATATCAAATCGCTTTTATCATTCAAAAATTTTTGGGCTATAGTAATACAGTTAGCCTGTTCTCCCTGTGCATTTTGATAATCAAACTCAATATTTTTTCCTTCTTCGTATCCGGCCTCTTTCAATCCGTCAACAAAACCTTGATATGCCTGATCCAAAGCAGGATGCTCAACTAATTGTATTATACCTATCTTTATTAATTCATTAGAAGAAGATTTATTTTCTTTATTCTCTGAACAAGAAAAAATGATAAATAAAATAAAAAATATAAAAACATTTTTTTTCATAGAATAACCTTAATAATATATTTTTTAATAAAAAAAGCCCATATAATTGTATATAGGCTTTTATATAATCAAATTAAATAATTATCATAAATCAGCAGGTATTGTAACACCTAATTTTTGAGCTGCATTAGTATTAACTTCTAATACCGGATTTTGAATATATTCAATAGGCATATCTGCAGGCTTAGATTCGCCTTTTAATATTTTCACAGCCTGATTAGCAGTTAATTTTCCTAATTCATAATAATCGATACCATAAGTAGCAAGACCTCCTGCATTAAGCATAGCAGCCTCTCCGCATATTACAGGTATTTTTGCTGGTTCTGTAATAGCTATAACATTAGCCATACCGGCAGAAACCATATTATCAGTAGGAACATATACAGCATCAACTTTTCCTACTAAACTTTGTACAACCTGCTGTATATCATTAGGATTTGTAATAGTTGCATCTATATAAGATAATCCTATTTCATCTGATTTAGCTTTAGCCATATCAACTTGGAATTTAGAATTTTGTTCGCTTGAATTATATAAAAAAGCTATTTTTTTAGCTGAAGGAACCAATTTCTTTAATAAATCTATTTGTTCTTTTACTGGTGTTAAATCTGATGTACCTGTAACATTTCCGCCTGGTACTGTATTATCAGCTACCAATTTAGCATCTGCAGGATCTGTAACTGCTGTAACCAATATTGGAATATCTTTAGTTGTATTTGCAACTGCCTGTGCTGCAGGTGTTGCTATAGCCAATA
>NZ_CALXRN010000231.1 GCF_944390595.1 uncultured Brachyspira sp.
ATATTTAATCATTATAATTTTTTATTTTTTCTATCCAAGTTTTGTATTCTTCATCAGATATTTCATCCAAAATTTTAACATAAGGATTAAGCTTCTGATGCACTTTAGAAAAATAATTCATATTCCATTTTATAGGATTATTCCACATTCCTTCACTATCCATAATAATTATACGAGTTCCATCTATATCCGGTATTTCTTCAGGAGACATATCTCCGTATATTATGTTAATTAATTCTAATTCTCCGTTTTCATCTTCTATATTATATTTTCCATTCTTTTGAAGTGCATAAATTGTATAATACTGCTGATGTGCCTGCGACTCTATTAATTCCTTAGGACTTTCTGTGCCCATTGCTATATTATATACATGCTCATTAAATTCATAATTATCTATTCCATATCTTTTTAACAAATCTTTTTTGTACAGCTCGCTTTCCAATAAAGTAATAAGATAATATCCATTACTCATATCTGATGCTTCTATATAAAATCCTCTCTCAGTTTTTCTGCTTAATACCAAAATTTTTGTTTTTACGCATGCCTCAATTCCTGCATATATATAAGATAAAGCAGGGATATAAACTTCTAAATATTCAATATGCTCAGTTAATCCTAAATCAATAAAATATTTTCTTAAATTATGATTAGAACATATAACAGTCATAATAGGAGCTATCATAATATCAATACCAATAAATGCCTCTAATGGTTTATAATCTAATCTATACATTATATCTATATTAATTTTAGCAATATCATCCTCTGTAAGTTCATCTTCATCCACATTATAAAGCTGAGAAGCATTTTCTATAAATCTGCATGCATTATCAATGTTCTTAAAAAATAAATCTATAATATCCTTTCCAATTTTGTCATCGGCTGTTTCATAATGAAATAATGAATGTCCTATAAAATTAGCTGCATAATATGACTTTAATATATCCATATTATTTAATTCATTTGATATTTCTCTGCATATTTCTAATTCTTTATCATGATTGTTTTTAACATATTCTTTTAATTTTAGAAATTTTTCATTCTGAGATATTAATTTTTTATTTACAACTTCATCTATATTAGATTTTTCTTTAGCATAATCAATATATTCTTTTATCACAGTTTCCATAGTAATAATTTCTCCTAACATTTATATACAATATTATATCATAAAAATTGAATATAAGGTATAAGCAAAACAAGCAATATAGAATAAATTAGTGCAGGCAAAAAATCTCCTGTTTTTATTTTGGCAAGTTTTAATAAATTAATACCGATCATCATAACTGTAGCACCTCCAACTGCAGAAACTTCTGTAAGCATAGTTTCTGATACATAAGGTTCTAAAAAAGATGAAAGAATAGTTAAAGTTCCCTGATACAAAAATATACTAATTATAGAAAAAGATACACCTACCCCATAAACTGTAGACATAAATATAGCCACAAATCCGTCTATAACACTTTTTGTGAATATTAAATCATATACGCCTTGTGTTCCAGCCTGAAAAGAACCAACTATAGCCATAGAGCCTGAACAAAACAGTATAGAAGCGGTTAAAAATCCTAATGCAAAATTACCGGAATTATCTTTAAGAGTAAACTTCCTCTTCAAAAACTCTCCAAAATATTCTATCTTTTCTTCTATCTTTACAAAAGTACCTGTTAATCCTCCAAGCATCATTGATATGGCAAATATTAGTATATGTTTTGTAGTTATTGCCATCATAATGCCTATAGTAAGAGATATAATTCCCGCTGATACAAATACAGGATTTTCATACCTTTTAGAAAGTTTATTTTTAAATACAAGTCCAATAAGTGAACCAATTAATACAGCTATCATATTTACAAAAACAGCTAACATAAAATAAATCCTAACACAAAATTAATTGAAAATAATATAATATTTGTTTATATTTTTATCAATAGGCTTTTGTATATCTTGACTATTTATTTTTTTTATATAAACTATAAAGAGTGGGTTTTGTTTATGATTAGTGCTATATTTTATATAAAAAAATAAATATATTCTTAATAGTTTTATATCTTCTAATATCATATAATTTATATTCAGAAAATGATCCGGCAAAACCAACATTTCACGAATTTATGGATAAATATTCTGCTTATGATGAATATATAAAAAATGACATAGATTTTTTATCAAAAATTCCATCAATACAAAAACTTTGGGAAAATACATATAAATATATAGAAGGTCTTGGTTCTAGTAACTGGCTTGCTATAATGAAAGACCCTTCTAAAATATACAGATATACTGATAATAATGATGTTGCCTTTCTTCTAGGGGCTTCAAGCGGTCTTGCATACCTTTATGAAGGTAATTTTGATAAAATGAATACCTTAATAGCCCAATTAAAAAGAAAAATAAATATGAATGCAGCTTCCGGAGATAATTACGGTCTTATAATACCGCTGCATTATCCTCTTGGTACTATAGGTTTGAGTACGTACGTTAACTTTCAGCTTCCTGATGAAAAAAATGAAGGAAAAGGGTATTGGCATGATATGCTTAATGCTTTAGATCAAATACCAATACCATATATACAATTATCAACTCAGATAAACTGCTGGACTGCTCCAATGTCAATAGGAATTAGATTTGCATTTGCACCAGGATTTAAGGAATTATACAGGCCATTTATAGAAGATATAGAAGTAAATTCAATAGCATATCATGCTGGTTTAGATTTAAAATTCTTTGTTTATAGAGATAAATACTTTTTTGTAGATACTAGGGCTGATTTTAATTTTGATATGGGAGAAATTAATCTAAATGTAAGAGATAAGAAATTCTTTTTTGAAGTACCTATAGAAAATGCAGTTAATAGCGGAGTTTTATTCAATTCAAGTACATATATGGGAGGTAAATGGACATCTTTTTCATTGACCCCTAAAATAGTTGGAGGATTTAAATTCAAAGAAAAAGTGCCGTATATAGATTATTTTGCAATATATGGAATATTAGGAGTAGATTTAATATATGGTTTTTATCAGGGAGGATATAATATAAATATAGGCGATATGAGTCTGATATCTCCAAATAATAAAAATGACCCAAATTATATTATAAAAACATCTCATCATGACCAAGATTCCGGAAGCGGACAATATTTTGCGTATGATATAAGGCTAGGACTAAATATAGATATTTTTTATCAATCAATATCTATTGAATACGCATTTTTATCAAAGAGTTTTTCAATAATGTTTATGCCGTTTGTATATAGATTTGCAGCTGAGCCAAAAATATAGGAGTATGATTAATATGTATAAATATTTATTAATATTATTATTGATTTTATTAACTTCATGTAAAATTAAATTTTTAGAGCCAGATATTATAACTGAAACTCCAAATTCATACTACCTTACAGGAGATTATATTGATTTATCTAAAGTACAATTAACCGATCAAATAATGGATGAATATTTAGCAAATGGCAATGGGTATATGTTATGTTTTACAGGTACTTTAAATACGACCAATCTCGATATTATAATTGAATATGTGAAGAAATCAGGTAAATACATATATTTAGATTTAAAAAATTGTACAGGCAGAACAACTATGAGAAACGGAAATTTTGCTGATTTAGAGTATTTAGCAGGAATAAAACTGCCTCATGATGTACATGATATGGGAAAAGAAATTTTTAAAAATTGCATTAATCTTACTAATGTAGTACTTCCTTTATCTTTAAAAGGTATAAGTGATTATTCTTTTCAAAATACTCAAAAGTTAAGACAAATATATATACCAGATACTATAGGATATATGTATCAATATGCATTTAAAAACTGCAGTTTAGAAATTTTTATAATGCCTGATAACTTAAAAAGATTAGGAGTTGAAGGTTTAATGGGATCTTTGAATCTGAAAATAGTAGTAGTAAATGCAACTTTTGAATGGTTCAGAGCAAGATGTTTAGTTGATACTCCTAAATTGGAAACTATTATATATTATGGAACTGAAATTAGCAAAGTTGTCTTTGAAGGTAATTCTGTTTTTTCAGGAAAGCCTGCAAAAGCAATAACATTATATTTGCCTAATGTATCAAGAGGACAAACTGATTTCAGCAGGTGGGGAGGATACGACTGGGAAGATGTAAAATACCAAGGCGAATTTGATGTTGATGAATTATTAGCTAAATATAAGGAGGCTACAGATTCACAATGAAAAATGTTTTAATTATGATATTTGTTTTAAGTAATTTGCTTTTTTCTACGCAGCTATTTATTGATGAAGTTCCGATAAGATTTCACATAAGAGATAAAATATTGAAAGAAGCAAAAGCAAAAAAGGATTATGAAACAGTAGATGAATTATTAGATGATAGTTTCATAACAGTAACAAATAATAATAACAATATTATTACAGAAACTAATTATAATAATATTGATTTATCAAAATACCAAGAAAAAGGTTATGATATCTCAATAGATATACTCCCTAGGTATTATACCGTAGTAAAAGGAGATACTCTTTTTAAAATATCATCTTATCCATTCATATATGGTGAAAAAAATTTTTGGTATATTATATATAATGCAAACAAAAACGTTTTAAGAAATAAAAAATCTTTAACTATAGGAACAAAACTATTTATACCAAGTATAAGAGGTGAAACTAGATATTGGACATATGAACCTAAATTAGAATATGTACCTTTCAAAATAAGAATGGATTTAACAACAAATATGTATAAAGACTATCCTTATATAGTAAAAACTAAAGATAGATAATTAAAAAGGGCTTTTACATTAAGTAAAAACCCTTTATTAGTTATTCCTTTATATTAACCCCATATTATGAGTTTCATATCAAATTTATAACTTAAATCCTGATGATATGGATACATTCTTATAGCATAACCGCTTTGACCGCTGTTTGTACATTCCAAAACACCAGTGAAAGAATGTCTGCCGTTTCCTAAATCAGCAGAATGCTTCATCTCAACTACTATAGGATCTATAATCTCTTCTTTCATGCTTAATTTTCCATTATAAATTTCCACTTTTACAGAATCAGGTGATATATCTCCTAAATTAACTATAGTTTTTACTTCAAACTTACTTCCAACTTTTAAGCTTCTTGAAGGCATTTCTGATATTGTATTTTCAAATGAAACTTTAGACCATTTTGAGAAAATATCCTGTTTCCATGACTTTAATGCTTTAGCTTTGGCAAATTCATTTTCAGTCATATTAATATATCTCTTACTTGCATTATTATAGAATTTGTTAAAGTAATCAGCAACCATTCTATTAGTAGAGAATACAGGACAAACCGTCTGCATACTCCATTTCATAGCAGCAACCCATTGTCTAGGTATATTATCTCTTCCTCTGTCATAGAATAGAGGTATTATTTCATTTTCTAATACATTATAAAGAGCCTTACTTTCAACTTCATCCTGATATTCTAAATCAGTATACTCTTCTCTGTTGCCAATAGGCCATCCGTTCTGACCATCATAAGCTTCATCCCACCATCCGTCTAATACGCTGAAGTTCAAACCTCCGTTTGGCGGAACTTTCATACCGCTTGTACCGCTTGCCTCTAAAGGTCTTCTAGGGTTATTAAGCCATACATCTACACCTTGAACCATATATCTAGCAACATTTATATCATAGTCTTCTAAGAATACTATATGATCTCTTAAATCTTCTCTGCGGCATATTTCAGCAATATTTCTTATTAACTCTTTACCGCCATTATCATGAGGGTGTGCTTTACCGGCAAAAATAATTTGTACAGGTCTTTCAGAATTAGTTATAATATTTTTTAATCTTTCTAAATCTCTGAAAAGCAAAGTACCTCTTTTATAAGTTGCAAATCTTCTTGCAAAACCTATTGTTAAAGCTTCAGGAGAAAGTATTTGATCAGCATGTTCTATTTCGCTCTTTGTAAATCCTCTGTTTGTAATTTGTGCCTTTAATCTTTCACGGCAGAAATCAATAAGTCTTTCTTTTCTTCTTTCATGAGTTCTCCAAAGCTCAGCATCAGGAATTTTTTGTACTCTTTCCCAAATATCATATTCTAAAGGCTTAGTTCTCCAACGAGGACCTAAATATCTGTCAAGCAAGTTCTGCATATCAAAAGATATCCAGCTTAAAGTGTGAATACCATTAGTAATAGAATCTATAGGAAGTTCATTTACAGGTACACCTTTCCAAATATCTTTCCACATAGCTCTTGATACATGTCCGTGAAGTTCACTAACACCGTTATTTTCAGCAGATAAATTCAAAGCAAGTACTGTCATACAGAAACTTTCTTTTTGATCATCAGGGTTAATTCTTCCGAGTCTTATAAACTCATCCATAGTCATGTCTATATGCTTAACATAATCTGAAAAATATTTTTGAACCATATCTATAGGGAATATATCATTTCCTGCAGGTACAGGAGTATGAGTTGTAAATATATTAGAACTGTATACAACTTCTCTTGCAGAGTTTTTATCTAAATGATTATTCTCCATTAGCTGTCTTATTCTCTCTAAAGAAAGGAAAGCACTATGACCTTCATTCATGTGATAAATAGTAGGTTTAATACCTAATTTTTCTAAAGCCTTAACACCTCCTATACCAAGAAGTATTTCCTGCTGTATTCTAGTTTCCAAATTACCGCCGTAAAGCTGAGCAGTAATATCTCTGTCCTCTACACTATTTTCTTCTATGTTGGCATCTAAATAATAAAGCTCTATTCTTCCTACATTAGCTTTCCATATCTGAGCATAAACTTTTCTACCAGGAAGATCAACATCAACCTTTAAAGTTTCTCCGTTTTTATCTAAAACTTTTTCTAAAGCTAAGTTAAAGAAATCATTTTCTATATCATATTCCTGCTGCCATCCGTCAGCATTTAAATACTGTCTGAAATATCCTTTTCTATATAAAAGCCCAACAGCGACTAAAGGCAAACCTAAATCACTAGCAGATTTTAAATGATCTCCAGACAATATACCAAGACCGCCTGAATAGTTAGGTAAAGATTCATGCAGACCATATTCAAAAGAGAAATATGCTATCTTTTCATTTTTTACTTTTACAGAATCATCTAAATTATTATACCAAGTCTCCTGATTCATGTATGTTTTAAACTCATCATAAACTTCGGCTAAACTCATCATGGCAGCATCATCATGCAGCATAGCATCAAAACGTTCTTGGATGGACTCTCCTAACACTCTTATAGGGTTATGATCTCTTTTATCCCAATTATCAATATCAATAGTTCTTAATAAAGTTACCGCTTTTTGGTTCCAACACCACCAAAAATTTTTAGTAATTTCTATAAGTGGTTCTAATTCTTTTGGAACGGATGGCGAAACCATATACTTATTTAATTTCATAAAATTACCGCCTTAAAAATTATTTTAGATATTTATTTTTTATTCTATAATAAATATACAATAAAATCAATGAATTTATTGTATATTTATAGTATTATATGTATTATGTAATAGTTATTGTAAGTATATAATTTCATTTGTTATTCATAAAAATTTCATATTCTTAATTGACTTTTATTAATATTTCTATATAATATATTACTATGAAAGATAAAATTTTAACAAACTCTATTTACAGAAACAGCTCTTTTTGCTTTCAATTCTTCTTTAACTTTTTTGGCGTTTAAGGCGCCAGTATATTCTATAATTTCACAAACAAATAAATATATATAAAATTAATTTTTTAATTACTAACTAATTTTTTCAAAACATAATTAACATAATATTTTAAATTAAGGAGATTAATTACTATGATTATCGTAATGAAGCCAAATGCTAAAGAAGAATATATAAATAATATAACAGACAGACTTATTAATGCAGGACTAGGTACAAATAAAATAGTAGGTGTTGACTGTACTGTTATAGGTATAGTAGGAGATACTTCAAAAGTAGACAGAGAATTAATGGCTACTTTACCAGGTGTTGCAAGAGTTTTAAAAGTTCAGGAACCTTTCAAAAGAGCAAACAGAGCATTTAAAAAAGAAGATACAATTGTTGATGTAAGCGGAGTTAAAATTGGAGCAGGAAAACCTACTATTATAGCAGGACCTTGTTCCGTTGAAAGCGAAGATCAAGTTATTAATATTGCTAAAAGTGTAAAAGCTGCAGGAGCTTCAATACTTAGAGGCGGAGCTTTCAAACCTAGAACTTCACCTTATGCTTTCCAAGGATTAGCACTTGACGGACTTAAAATATTAAAATTAGCAAAAGAAGAAGTAGGTATTCCTATAGTTAGTGAAATAGTTTCTATAAGGCATTTAGAAGAATTTGAAAATACTGTTGATATGATACAAATCGGTGCTAGAAATATGCAGAACTTCGAGCTTTTAAAAGAAGTTGGAAAATTAAAAAAACCAATACTTTTAAAAAGAGGACTTGCTAATACTATGGAAGAATGGCTTATGAGTGCTGAGTATATACTTGATAAAGGAAACAGCGATGTTGTATTATGCGAACGCGGTATAAGAACTTTTGAAACTTACACTAGAAATACTTTCGATGTTTCTGCTATACCTATGATAAAAAGAATGAGCCATTTGCCTGTAATAGGAGATCCTTCTCATGCAAGCGGTAAATCTTGGATGGCGCTTCCTTTAACTTTGGCCGCTCTTGCTGCTGGTGCTGACGGTATGATTATAGAAGTTCATAATGATCCTGAACATGCTTTATGCGACGGAGCTCAATCTATAAAACCTGATGTTTTCCAAGATATAATGGAATCTGTTAATATGATGTCTGATACTGTAAGCAAAATAAAAGAAAAACATAATGGAAAAATATATACAAAATAATTAATAAATTTATAAAGGCGGATGGTTATAAATCTATTCGCCTTTTAATTATATAAAAATTAAACGGATTATTTTATGAATAAAGTAGAAGTAAGAATAAACAATAACTTAAATACCCAAATAAATTATGATATTTTAGTTCAAAAAGGATTAATAAAAGATACTGGAAAATTAGTAAAAGATATACTAAGAGGAAAAAGAGCTTTAATTGTAACAGATGATATAGTTAATGAACTTTATACTAACATAGTTAAAGAAAGTTTAGAAAAAGAAAATATTATAGTTTCTACATGCGTGTTAAAAAACGGAGAATCTAATAAAAATATAGAAAGCGTTATTAATATTTTTTCTTCATTGGCAAAAAATGAATTAAGCCGCAAAGATATTATAATTGCATTAGGAGGCGGAGTTATAGGAGATATGGCTGGATATGCTGCTGCCGCTTGGATGAGAGGCATTGATTTTGTGCAAATTCCTACAACTTTGCTTGCATGTGTCGATTCCTCTGTCGGCGGAAAAACTGGTATTAATATAAAGGAAGGTAAAAATTTAGTAGGTGCTTTTCATAGTCCTAAACTTGTTATAATAGACAGCGAAACTTTACTATCTCTTCCAAAGAGAGAATTTAATGCCGGAATGGGTGAAGTTATAAAGCATGCATTTTTATTTGATGAAGAACTTTTAAAATATATAGAAAATCATTATTATAATGGAAATGATTTAGATATGGATTTTGTTCTTAAGAGAAACTGCGAATTAAAAGCTCATATTGTGGAAATAGATTATAAAGAACAGAAAGAAAGAATGTTTTTAAACTTCGGACATACTATAGGGCATAGTGTAGAAAATTCTGCAGGTTATGGAGTTTTGCTTCATGGCGAGGCGGTTGCTATAGGTATGATTTTTGCTATAGAGTATGGTATTAAAAAAGGAATAACCAAAGATAAAAACATATTAGAAAGAGCTAAAAATATATTAACAAAAGTACCTCTGCCTATTTCAATACCTGATAATGTAAATTTAAAAGAAGCGGTTAAACTTGATAAGAAAAGAACAGATGATAAAATTAATTTTGTATTTTTAGAATCTATTGGAAAACCTTGTGTTGAAAAAGTCAGTATAGAAGATATTTTAAATTAATAAATTTGCTTTGGCACTTATGCTTTCTATTGTTATGCTGATATTATGTTCTGCTAATGAAAAATCTGATAAAAAACAGAAGTAATAGGTTCTGCTTCTATTGATATAAAAAATAATAATTACATTAATATAGATAAATATATTATAGAAACTTTAAATGCTTATAAAGTATATACAAATAAATATGATGATATAATTAGTATAAATGGAAATTAAATAATAATACAATTAATTTTATCTTACTAACTTTTCAAAAAAACTCCTGAGAGGGATTATAATACATGAGAAATATCAGATGTTGAAATATATATTTGAGCATGATAATGTTAATATGAATGATCTTGGTAAATCAGTTTATTAATATTATAATCTTTAATTAATAAATAATTAAGAGGCATTAACTTTTTATAAGCTAATGCCTCTTTATTATTAGGATTTATTAATTGTTTATGCTTTCATCAATGCTTCGCCTAAACCTACGCATTCATTTACAATAGAATCATCCGGAGTAAGATTTGCGATTAAACCATCTTTAACTAAAGATGCCCCAGCAGAATTTACATCATCCTGCCAACTTCTCATCCATTCTCCATCACCCCAATCATAGGAGCCGAATAAAGCAACTTTCTTTCCGGATAAATTTCCTCTTATAGAATCATAAAAAGGCTGGAACTCTGATTCTTCCAAAACCTCATCACCCATAGCAGGACAGCCTAATGCTACTTTTGAATAATTATCTATACTGCTGCTGTCAAATCCTGATACGCTGAATATATCCGCATTTCCGCCAGCATTTTCTACACCTTTCTTTATATTTTGAGCCATAATTTCAGTATTGCCTGTACCGCTCCAATATATTATTGCTATTTTATCACTCATATTATTACCTCCAATTATTTAATATTTTGATTGAATATATACTGTTTTCTGTAATTATCATAATCATCCATTATTTCAAGAATATCCTTTCCGTTTAAAAATGTATTCATATAAAAATTTCTACATTTGTTATAACTGTCAAAAATTTTTATGGCTTCGTTTTTATTATGATATACTTTCCAATAACCTGTATAAAGACTATTTTTACCATAATTATTAATAAAGCCGTATATGTCCATAAGCGGATATCCTAAAAATATACCTATTTCATGAGGAAATGTTTTTGAATACTGCATTCTATTTTTTAAAAGCTCTATATTTTTATATATATTTTTTGAGCTGTATCCGTAGCATTCTAAAAAACTAAAAATATCATCATTAAAAATATAATTCTCAAGCCTATTTCTATTATAAACATAAACTATAACCTTAGAATCATAATCCTTTATTACAGATACATTTATACCTCTGCTGCTTAAAATTTTATTATATGATGATATTTTTTTATATACTTCATCTATAGATTTATATTGATAGGTGAATATATTAGCTATTTTTATACCTGATAAAGTAGGCGCACAGTGATTAATAATTAATTCATCAAACATATATATACCTCTTATTGTTAGAGTATTCTAACATATATGTTTTAGAATGTCAATACAATTTGTTATATTAATCTAACTTTTTAGCTAAAAAATTGATAGTTTTGAATATAAAAAATGATGCAAAAATTATCTTATAGAAGTTTTAACCTCAGCAACAAATGTAGAATCTTGATCATCTTTAACTGTTACTTTTGCATCATAAATTCCGGAAGGAAGATATTTTCCATTTTTATCCAAACCAGACCATATACAATCTGCTGTATTATTATTTATAGTCAATGTTTTTTCATCAATTAAATCTCCAGATTGTGAATATATCTGAAGTTTAGCACTAGTTATCGTACCGCTCTTTATATAAACTACATATTTAGTAGTCTCACCATTAGATGGAGTAAACGGATTCGGATAATTATAAAACTCTGAAATGTTAGAGCTAGGTTTATTAGGCGAGCACGAAATATATAGGAGAGCTAAAAGAAATAATATAAAGATATTTCTCTTAGCTGACCTTATATTAGATAAAATTCTTATCATTATAATCAACATCAATCAGTAGTAAATAATATTCTTCCGCAATGGAAGCACATTATAATCTGATTTTGTCTTCTAACTTCATTAACAGTCATTTTAGGTATAGCTACATTACAAGCACTGCATTTATAGTTTTCTATTTTAGCTAAAGCCTCGCCTTTATTTTCTTTAATTCTTTTATAGTTTTCTAATACTGCAACATCAATTTTGCTTAATATAGTATCCTTATATTTTTTATATTCTTCTAAAACAACATCTGATTTTTGCTGAGAGTGAGTAGAACTGTAAAGCTCATAAGCTTTAATTTGTATTTCAGCTCTTTCAAGCTCTATTAAGAATTTTATTTGTTTTTCAGCCTCAAATTTTTCATCTAATTTCTTGAAAGATTCTAAAACACTTGAAAGTTCATCATAGCTTTTTGTAGCCATAACTTTATCAAGTATTTCTTTTTGGTTTACTAAGAAGAAAATCTGAGAAAGATTTAAAAGATAATCTTGAGGGTTATCAAGATCAGAAAGTATAGCAAATACAAGTTTAACTGGACTTTTTTCATCAGAATCTGAGTCATAGTTAATCTCATCTTTTAAAAATCCTACAAATATGTCTGTTTTACCATAATTTTGAATTCTTCCATGTGGTACAGCAACACCATTGCCAATATTAGTTGTGTATTCATCTTCACGTTTTTTGAATGCATCAAATATAGCGTCTGCTGAAGCAGAAGCAACAGGTGCAATTTTTTCACTTAACGCTCTAAAAAGTGATTCTTTATCCTTTGATTCCAAGTTCTCAAATACATGTTCTTTTGTAATTTTGTCAATTATTTTGAGCATACAATCTCCTAATTTTATACATATTAAATTATTATATTATAGTATATAAAAAATATCAACTTTATTTTTTATATACAAGCCAAATTTCATTCTCCGCTGCCAAGCAAAGCACTTCTTTCCTCTATAACTTTATCAGCTAAAGGACCTGTAAGTTCTTGATAATGAGAATGCTCCATTTCAAAAGTACCTCTTCCGGATGTAGATGCTTTCATTTCTATAGAATATGTAAGCATTTCAGAAAGCGGAACCTCTGCCTTAATCATTTGTACTGTATTTGATGCTGCCTCCATACCTAAAATTTTACCTCTTTTTCCGGTAAGTTCATTCATTATAGAACCAGTAAACTCTTCAGGAACATAAACTGTAACTTTCATAACAGGCTCTAACAATACAGGGCTTGCATTCTTAAACGCTTCTTTTGCCGCCATAGAACCAGCTATTCTAAATGACAATTCATTAGAGTCTACATCATGGTATTTACCGTCAAAAAGTCTCACCTTAATATCAACCATAGGATATTTTCCTAGAGGACCTTGCGCCATAGCATCCTGTATGCCTTTTTCTACACCATGTTTATTCTTCTTAGGAATAGCTCCTCCAAATATATCATTAACAAATTCGTATCCGCCGTCGCGTGGAAGAGGCTCTACTTCTAAATGTACCTCACCAAACTGACCGCTTCCTCCTGATTGTTTTTTATGTCTGTATTGAGCCTGAGCTTGTTTTCTTATTGTTTCTCTATAAGCTACTCTAGGAACGCTTTGTTCTATTTCTGCTTTAGTAAGGGACACTACCCTATCCAATGCCAATTTAACTTGCAAATCTCCCATAGCTTTTATAATGGTTTCTTTAGTTTCGCTGTCAAATTCAACATGGAATGTTAAATCTTCCTGGGATATAGTATCCAATACCTCTAATGCCTTAATATCATTTTTAAGTATTTTTATAGCTGTAAAATATATAGGCTGAGGTATTTTTAAATGAGCAAATTGGAAAGGAGAACTAGGTGCACTTATTGTATCAGCAGTTCTACAGTCAGATAGTTTTGCTAATACTCCTATATCTCCAGCTGTAATAGTATCGCTTTCTATTTGTTTTTTACCTCTTGCCATATATATATGTGAAACTTTTTCTTTCTTTCCAGTTCTTGAATTATATATTTCATCGCCGCTTTTTATACTTCCGGAACGAACTTTAAAGAATGATATTCTTCCTGCATATTGATCTATTGTAGTTTTAAATACAAATGCAGCAAAAGGATCATCTCCTAATATAGTTCTTTCTGCTTCTTCACCTGTTAGAGGGTTTTTACCATTTGTTGCAGGAACATAAGAAGGAGAAGGCATATATCTTATTATAGTATCAAGTACCGCTCCCATTCCTATATCTCTGATAGAAGTACCAAAAAGAATAGGAACAACTTTATATTGAAGTATAGATTTTGTTAATGCTTCTATATATTCTTCATCAGTAAATTTTCCGCCTTCCAAAAATCTTTCAGTAAGAGTATCATCCACTTCGCAAACTAATTCTTTTAATCTATCGCGTGTAGCTCTATATTCATCATAATATTCTTCTGGAATTTCCGCTTCTATTATTTTACCATTTTCATCCCTAAAGAAAGCCTTATGATAAATAACATCTATTATACCTTTAAAATCTTTACCATTACCCATAGGAATTTGTATAGGCACTACAGGCGGTTCTTTAAAGTTATTTTCTATTTTTTCTAATAAAGCTTTATGATCAACCATTTCTTTATCTATTTTATTAATAAATATAATTCTAGGTCTTTTAAAGCTGTTAGCCATTTGCCAATGTTTTTCTGTTTCTATTTGTATTCCAAATTCTGCATCTATCACAACAATACAAGATTCTGCTACTCTTAAAGCCGGCGTAATTTCTCCGCTAAAATCACCAGACCCAGGAATGTCCAGCAAATTAATTTTATGATCTTTCCATTCAATAAAACTTAAAGAAGTACGTATAGACATTTTCTGCTTAATTTCTTCATCAGTATAATCGCTGACTGTAGTACCTCTCTCAATTTCACCTTTTTTATCTATAGATTTAGATCTAAAAAGTAAGGCTTCATTTAAAGTTGTTTTGCCGCTTCCAACATGCCCTAATATGGCAACATTACGGATACTTTCTGGGTTATAAATTTTTCCCATAGACATTCCTCCTTTGATAACAGGTAATTATTTTGTGATATAATAGACTGTTTATTATATTATTGGTTTTGTTTCTAAAGAAGCTTAAAGAATAAGCTGTTTCATAGAAAACTAAGTAATGCATGATAATTTAAGTATAGTAAAAAAAACATCAAAAATCAAATTTTATACATAATTTTTACTACAAATAATAATTTCATATCATTAATAAATAATTTTAAATTTATAAATTAATTAAAAATAAAATCTATTGCCGGCATAAATAAAACAATTTTTATTATAATTTAATATATTAAAAAATAACAGTTAGTTAAAAATATAAAGATTATGAATTACTGACATTTGTAAAAGCATAAGTAGTTTATAAGTTAGAAATCTGTATTAGCAATAATAAACAAATAATATCTTTTAACATTTTTAGTATTAAAATAACATATATAAAAATTTTATAATTTTTGTTTTTAATATATTTTCTAACATCAGAATAATATTTTATAATGTTAGAAAATATTTTGAAAATATAAATAAACCAACTGCTAACACATTATACTTAAATCATTTGTTTTTATTATAAGCAAATCGTTAATTTTATATGCAGTAAATTTTATAGATATACTTTATTTATATAATAAAGAATATATATCATTTAAGCAGAAAGCAAAAAAATAATTTAAATAATATAAACACTAACAAAAACGAATTAAATACTTCAACAGATTCATTATTTTTAGAAGAGTATAAAAACAATAAAAAACATTTGCTAGTTACAGAATAAAATATACAGAAAATAATCCCAATGAAAATGCATTTATAAAGATAAAAAGAATTAGAGACATAAAAAAGGCTTGCTAATATTTCAATATTAACAAGCCTTGAATGTTTAAAACTATATTAAATAATTAATTATTTAGCATTAGAAAATAAATGCTTAATATCTGTTTTCTCCCAAGTAAACTCTGGAAGTTCTCTTCCGAAGTGTCCATATGCTGTAGTTTTTTCATATATAGGTCTTCTCAAATCCAAAGTTTTAATTATACCCGCAGGAGTTAAATCAATTTGTTTAGTAATGATAGCTGCTAATACTTCATCATGAACTTTACAAGTACCGAAAGTATTAACATATACTGATAAAGGTTCAGGTACTCCAATAGCATAAGCAAATTGTACTAAAGCTCTATCAGCTATTCCAGAAGCAACTATATTTTTAGCTACATATCTAGCCATATAGCATGCACTTCTGTCTACTTTTGTAGGATCTTTACCAGAGAAAGCACCGCCGCCATGAGCACCATGTCCGCCGTAGCTGTCTACAATAATTTTTCTTCCTGTTAATCCGCAGTCTCCCATAGGTCCGCCTACTACGAATGAACCTGTTGGGTTAATATAATATTTAGTATTTGCATCAAGCATATTAGGAGGACATATCTCATTAATAACATGTTTTTTAATGTCTGCTTCTATTTGCTTGTGGTCAACACCGGCAGCATGCTGAGTAGAAATAACAACAGCCTCTATTCTAGCAGCTTTACCATCTTTATATTCAACAGTAACCTGACTTTTACCATCTGGTCTTAAATAGTCAACTATTTTATCTTTTCTAACTTTAGTTAAGCGTTCTGCCAATCTATGAGCTAAATGTATAGTTAAAGGCATAAATGTTTCAGTTTCATTTATAGCATAACCAAACATTATACCTTGGTCGCCTGCACCTTCAGAAACATTTGATGATTCAGAATTAAATAATCCCTTACCAGCACTTACTCCCATATCTATATCTGGGGATTGTTCAGCAATAGCTTCCATAACTGCACAAGTATCAGCGTCAAATCCCATATCGCTGCTTGTATATCCTATTCGCCTTACGGTATCTCTAGCGATTTTTTGATAATCCAATCTAGCTTTTGTAGTAATTTCTCCAGCAATAATAAGCATTCCTGTTTTCGCTAAAGTCTCGCATGCTACTCTAGAATTAGGATCTTGTTTTAAACATTCGTCTAAGACTGCATCGCTTACAGCATCGCAAATCTTATCAGGATGGCCTTCTGTTACCGACTCAGAAGAGAAGTGATAATTTTTTATCTCAGCCATAGTTTTACCTCTTTTTTAAAATATAATTAATCAATTGTATATTAATTAATATAAATAGTCAAGAAAATATTTAATAATTATTATGATTTAGTATAAATATCTATAAAATAATCAGTCTAAGGTATTATTAAAAATCTAGTTGTAGAAAGTATAATACTAAGACAAATACAAATAAGAGCAATTATTATAAAAAGTTTATAAAGTTCTTCATATTGAATTAAGTCATCATCTAATATTGGTTTTTTCTCTATTCTGTCTATTGTGTTATAAACATTATCTAATGCTGAGCTTGTTTTAGCATTAAAATATTTTCCTCCGGTGATAGACGCTATTTCTATTAAACTTTTTTCATTCAATGTAAAATCAGCCCTTATTCTTCTGCGTCCGTAATTAGGATCATCATAAGTAACCCAAGCATGACTGCCGTTAGCATCCCCTATTCCTATTGTATATACTTTTATACTAAAATTTGACGCTATTTCAGAAGCCAATTTAGGATCTATCTCTCCTGAATTATTTTCTCCGTCTGTAAGAAGTATAATAATCTTTTCATTATCATCTTTAACACTTCTAAGCATATCAACAGCTGTAGCAATGCCAAGCCCTATTGAAGTTGAACCTTCTTCATCTATCTCTATTTTACTTATTTCTTCCTCCAAAGAAGCATAATCAAAAGTTGCAGGAGACAGCACAGAAGCACGCAAAGCAAATGATACTAAACTAATTTTATCAAAATTTCTTTTTTTTATAAAATCTATCATAGTTTTTTTTGAAGCTTCAAGTCTTGTAGGAGCCATATCTTCAGCCATCATAGAAGGTGAAACATCAACGACAAGTGAAATATAAATACCCTCCCCGTTAATATCTGATAAATGAGAAATTTTAGCAGGACGGGCTAACCCTATAATAGAAAATGCAAGTGCCAAAATAATAAGAGCAAACGGTATATCTTTTACATAATATCTTGATTTCAATACATTAGACATACTTACTCTAGGATGTTTTACAGAATAAGAATGATTCTTTCTAGTTTGTATATATAAAAATATTATAATAGGCAGAGTTAACAGCAAGAATAAAAATTTCGGAGATACAAAAGTCATTTACACATTTTCCTAATCATAATTTATTATTAAAACACAAAAAACAATATAAAGTAATATTTAGTCAATCATTATACTAAAATACAAATAAAAGTAAAGTACCAAATTATTAACTTTATTAGATTACAGCATTTATTCAAATAAAGTATCTATTATAGAAACAGCCTTTTTAAATCTTAACTGATAATCACCGTTTATAGAATGATATTTTATATTCAAACTATTAAGTATATCTTTTATCTTATTACTGTATTTTACTCTGTCATTTTTTAT
>NZ_CALXRN010000232.1 GCF_944390595.1 uncultured Brachyspira sp.
ATATACAAGACTGACAAACTAAAGGTACTTTTGTAACTCCTACATCAAAACCAATATTTCTCTCTTCTAAATATTTCATTACTCCGCCGGATGCATCAAGTCCGAATGCACTTCCTCCGCTTAAAAGAACTGCATGTATTACTTCGGCAGAAGCAAAAGGTTTTGTTAATTCGCTTTCTCTTGAAGCAGGTCCTCCTCCCCTAACATCCAAACCTGTAACGGCTCCTCTTTCACATATTATAACTGTACATCCTGTTGCAGCTTCTTTATTTTGAGCATTTCCAATTTTTATATTTTCTATATCTGTTATTTTTATCTCTTTCATAATATTCCTCAATTTATAATGGTATTATTTTTATATTATATATTAAATTATAATTTTTAGTTGACAAAAAATAAACAATATTATATGCTTACTGCTAATAGAAATATTTTAATTAAAATTCATTAATAGAGGTATTTAATAGTGAAATATCTAAACATCATTAAATATTCTTTTTCTTCTATTCAGGAAGCATCTTATCATATAACAACTCTATCAAGGTGATAGAATAATCTATTTTTCACAAATCAATACGTACATACTTTAATGTTCAAAATTTTTAATTCCAATAGCATTGGAATATAAAATTATAATCTTAATCTAATAAGGAGAAATTTATGACAGGTTCATGGCTTATGGATTACTTTATTTACGGCTGCGGTGTACTAATGATAGTGCCGATTATAGCATGCATTTTCAGAGCCTTAAAAAATAAAGTAAATAAGTAATTAAAACAAAATAAAAGGAGACAAAAAGAAAATGATAACAAATTGGATAATATTAATAATTTCTTCTATTGCCCTGATATCAATAGGATATTGGTCTCAGTTAAAAATTAAGGAAAATGCTTCTGAAGGTTTTTTGCTTGGGGCTAAATCAATAGGAGCTTTTGTAGGAGCTGGTACTTTAATGGCTACAGGATACAGCGGATGGGGCTTTATAGGTTCTCCAGGTACAACTTATGCTTACGGTGCTATAGAGATATTTGCTAATTTCTTCTTTGCTCCCGCTATAACATTCGGTACTTTATTTTTTGCTGGGTTTATGAGAAAGAGAGCTGAAGAAAGCGGCGGCTATACAGTACCTGAATATATTGCTAAAACGCATTATGGAAATGAAGCACAAAAAAGAATAGTACATGGATTAGGCGGCATTGCCACTTTTATATTTCTATCTGTTTATATAATAGGACAAATCAGAGCGGTTGGTTTGGTTGCTTCTCAATGGCTTGGCATTTCTGAACATACAGCATCTATAGTATTAATGATTGTTATTATTATATTCACAGTTCAAGGAGGGCTTCTTGCTGTGGCTATAACTGATACTATAATGTGTATAGGAATGGTTATAGCTTCTATAATAGTATACTTAACTATAATTAAAGATATACCAATGCTGGAGCTTATACAAAAAGTAGGAGAAGTAAAACCAGAGTTTATTAATCCTGAAACTTCTGTGCCTTACGGAAATGGAAAGTACAGTGTATTTTTAGTATTTATATACGCTTTTCTATTCACTACAACTCTTCCTTATATGTCAGTGAGATTCTTATCATTCAAGAAAGATGTTAATATACCTTTAATGTCTTTATATATGGCGCCTATCGGAATAATATTGAGTTTAGTACCTATAGCAGGACTTTATATGTTTTATAAAAATCCCAACTTAACAAATCCAGACAGTGCCATGCCTGTATTTTTGACAACTTATCTTCCTCCTGCAATAGGCGGTATGATAATACTGTTTATATTATTCGCAATGCTTTCTACTATAAGCTCGGTTCTGCAGGCATTGGCATCATCTTTATCGCATGACTTGGTTGTATCATTTACAAACAAGCCAGATAAAAGCAGCCCTATAGTTAATAGATTAGGAGTAGTATTTACTGGAGTATGGGGACTTATACTCACATATTTAGCCCCTCAAGGCATGCTTAATCAAATAGCATATATTGGAACTGGAGGGCTTATAGCAATGTTTGTAGGACCTATAATGATGAGACCTATTGTTAAAGCAAATATTACATCAGCCTTACTTTCTATGATAGTAGGATTAGTAACAAGCACTATATTTATATTGAAACTTAATATAGGATGGGTAGAAGCTCCTATATTCGCAGGCTTGATTGGTTCGGCTGTTTATTTGATTTACGGATTTATTTCAAATGGTATGAAAAGAGTGCCTGCAAACGAATAATAATAAAATATTAAATACAATCATTTCAGCCTAATTTTATAAAAAAAGAGTATGTATACTGAAAAACAATATACATACTCTTGACTTTTATAAAAATTAAATAAACTTAATTATATATTCTAAAATCCATCTCTGGGAATATATCATCGCGCCATTCTAATTTCCTGAGCCACTCTTCGTTTAAATCTCTGTTTTTAATAGCATAATAAAGATCTGTAAATCTCTTTATATATAATTTAGTAGTATTAACAGCATAATCAACCATAGTACCTGTATGCATAATGAAAGCCCAGTCGCTGCTTTGAGCAAGCAATAATTCACGTGCCGCTTGATTCAATGCTCTCTCATAAAGTCCTGTCTCATTATAATAATCATGTGCCAATTCTATCATTCTTTCAGCTGCTTTATGCAAGTGTCTGTATATCCAGCCGTTTGTACCGTTAAGCCAAACTTCTCCGTATCCATTAGCACCCCAGCTTGACATAGAAGGCATGGATATTTGATTTACAGGATGTCTTTCCAAATATTCTTTAGGTGTTATTGTTTCTATAGTATTTTGATCATAATGAATTTTTCTCATTAAGAACTCTATAAACATAGGGCCTTCATACCACCAGTGTCCGAATAATTCAGCATCATAAGGAGATACCACTATAGGAGGTCTGTCCATTACAGAAGCTAAATATTCAATCTGCTTTTCTCTATTGAACATAAAGTTTCCAGCATGATCTCCTGCAGCTTCCATTGCCCATTCAGGATTATAAGACTCTTTTGCACAGTCTTTACCTGTAATTCTATAGTATTTTATACCGGTATTTTTTCTAAGTCCGTTGCTTTGTATAAAATCTTTAATATATTCAAAAGGCAAATCATATCCTATATCTCTATAGAATTCCCTGTATCTGAAATCACCAGGATATCCGACTTCTGCACTCCATACGCTTCTTGAACTCTCTATATCTCTCCCAAAAGCAGCCACTCTGCTTTCTCTTGAACAATATAAAGGAGCATAAACACCATATTTAGGAACTTTATCAGCATACATTATACCATGAGTATCAACAAAGAAATATTTTATTCCATTGTTGGCAAGATGCTTTTCAAGTCCTGGAAAGAAACCGCATTCTCCAAGCCATATACCTGTAGGTCTTCTTCCTAAATGTCTTTCATGCGTTTTTATTGCCATTTTTAATTGTGCTTCTATGGCATTAGGGTATTCCTGCATAAATGGGAAAAATCCATGAGTAGCACCGCATGTAATAATTTCTAAATTACCTTTTTCCAAAAAGTATCTGAAACCATTTAATATATTTTTACCATATTTATAAACAAAAATATCTCTTATCTTTTTAAATTTATCTCTATAAAATTCTGCAGTATGATGGAAATTAGGATCCAATGATGTTCTCTCACATTCCATTTCAGATAATTTAATTAATTTTTCTATATAATTAACATATCTATTTTGAAGCAGTTCATTGGCTAACATATTCATAAGAGGAGGAGTAACACTCATAGTTATTTTAAAATTTATGCCATCATTAACCATTCTATCATAAGCATCTAACAAAGGTATATAAGTTTCCGTAATAGCTTCATACAGCCATTCTTCCTCCAAAAAGTTCTCATGTTCAGGATGTCTTACATAAGGGAGATGAGCATGCAGCACTAAAGCTAAATAGCCTTTTGACATATATTATTCCTTAAATTTAAAATGTTATATGTTAAATAGTATATAAAATATAAATATTAAAATCAAGACTGTAAATATCGTTATTAATAAAAAATAATAAGCATAACAATATCTTAAGAATGCTTACAATTTTTACAAATACCTGTGAAAACGATATCATGCTTTAGTATATCTACACCGTATTCCTTAGAAACCAAGTCATCTAATTTGCCTTGATATTCCATAGGTATATCAATTAATTGTTTACATTTATTACATTGAAAATGATAATGTTCATTTGTTATATGATCAAAACGTACTGCATCATCTATAATAGAAAGTTTTTGTATTTCTTTAGTATCTGATAATAAATTTAAATTTCTATATACAGTACCTAAACTTATAGATGGAAAATTAGGTTTAATATAGTTATATACTTCCTCTGAAGTAGGATGATTCTTTAACTCTCTAACAGCATTTAAAATTACTTGTTTTTGTATAGTATTTCTTGTGTTCATAGAATAATAACCCCATTAATAATTGTAATTGATAATTAATCTTATTTAGTAATATACTACTAAGTAAATTATTTGTCAATAAAAAATTACAAAATTTATATAGTATACTATGCCTTTAAATTTATATAATCTATTGCTAAATCATTATTGCTTTTAGTAATAACAAATTTATAGTCCATAGTCTTATAAAAATAAATCTCAGCTAAAATATTACCATTTTCATCATCAATAATTTCTTTTTCTAATTGTATATTATTCGAATTTAGATCATTTAATAAATTGTCTAAAAAAGCATCCGCATTATTTGATGTATTAACTGTTATTTGTTCTATGCCATCATTTCCCGTAAATATTATAAGATCTGCATCTTCTTCTCTTATATTAATGCTTTTTTTTATGATAGTATTTTTTAAAAGAGCTTTATCCATATCAAACATGGATGCTAAGCTGTCAAATGATGTTTTAAAAGATAATGATACCAAAGATTTTATATCGTTATTACTGTATGCTAATATATTATAATAATTAAAAGAACTGCTTATTCCTGTAACTTCATAAGATGTAAGGTTTTTATGAATCAAATTTGCTATAACAATAAAAATAATAAAAAAGCATGCAAATACAATAAATTTAATTACTCTCATTTAATTCTCTTTAAAATACAATGATGCCCAAATATCAACAAATGCTTTTTATTATATTTTATTTTATATTATGATTTTCTATTAATAATATATCATTAACTTCTTCTATTGAGAAAAGCGGCATATCCCCAGCATTATAGTATGTTGGTTTTAATTTAAATGACAGCACACTTTTATACTGCATATATTTTTCTGATTCTACAACTATATCTAAATTAACATCTATCTCTGTATTGCTGTCAACCTTTTTAGGCATAAAACAAAACATAAATTTTCCAGGTACGTTGCTTGATACTATAGCAGGATTTGGAAAATTAACACCATAACCCTGTAATATTTTATTTTGATAAAAAATATACACTAAAGCATTATCTATTTTTTCAAAATTATTAGAAGATGTTATATTCCCCATTATACTTGGATAAGTTATATAGTATCCGTTCTCACTTATAGAAGGAACAGATTCTAATAAAGTATTTTCTTTTCTTCTAGTAACTATTTCACATGCATCTGCTATAATACTTAAAATTTCAGTATTACTCTGTATAGGATCTCTATTATAACTATGTAAAACACCTCTGGCGCTTGTAACATACTGCGACTGAACTCTATTTAAAGTATATGCTATAATATCCATACGCATATTTGTGTTAACTGGTATATTTTTTTCTTTTAAATAAGAATCTGCTAATTTTGAAACTTTTTGTTCCATAAGGTTAACTAAATACATACGCACCATCCTATAAATTTATGAGATATTATACAAAATAAATGGTTATTTGTCAAAGAAAATTGCTGTAAAACTTATTTAATTTATTTTATTTTTAAAATAAATTAAATATGAAAATTTACTCAAATGAAATATAAAATATATTTTTAGTTTGAATATGATGCTATAACAATATGGTTTATACTGATGAAAATTGTCAAATTTACATATTAAATAGCTAGATACATTAATCATTTAATAAAGTAAATAAAAATAATTTCTTATATACTTACAATACTCATAATTATATAAAATATTTGTATTTATTTAGTTATTGTAAATAAAAATAATTCAAAATGTGCTTTAAAAATATTTACGGGAGTTGTAACACTTAAAGTATTTAAATATGATATTTTTGATATTATATTAACAATTTCTTCTAAAGAGAAAAGTTTTAATGAATTTTTTTTCTTTTTTAAGATAAACTCTGGTATCTTAGTTAATTTACTTATTTCATTTAAAGTTGTTTGAGGGGTAAAGATTTTCATATAATATATTGCCATAAAATTATTCATCATCAGCGTAAGAGAACTTGATGCATCCTGATCAAGCCTATGCATGATACTGAAACATTTTTTTCTATCTCTCTCAAAAACAGCATCCAAAAAATCAAATATATTTCTATTTTTAGATACATAAGTAAAATCCATAATATCTTCGATATGCAAATAATCTTTATCATTATAATTGCATATTTTGGCAAGCTCTGAATAAAGTGAATCATAATCCAAATTGATATTATTTATTAAATACTCAACAGCATCTGTAGATATTTTTTTTCCTTGTTTATTAACATAGGCATTAATTAATCCCCTAAAATCATTTTCATCAGGTAATGGAAAATCTATAAAATATATATTATTTGCATTTTGTTTTTTAGAAAAATATTTATATATAGGATCTTCTTCTAATGAACTTTCTGTTTCTAATATAACAATAGACGTTTTGGATGGATTAGAACAATATTCTAAAAAATCTTCCTGAAAATTATTGTATTTATAAATAACAATAAGTCTAAGTTTGGATCCAAAAGGAGGAGTATCCGCTACTTCTAATGGAGCAAATCCTACAGCATCATTTTTATCATAAAACACGCTGTAATTCATTTCACTGTCTCCCTCATCAAGAAACATATAAGAATGCATAGAAGCAATAAAAGCCTTTTTAAAAAGTCTTTCTTTTCCTGTTAATATATAAATACCATAGTTAAAAGGCTCTTTAATATATTCATCTTTAACTTTTTGAAAAGCTAATTCTGTTTTTACTGAAATTTTTTTCATATATAACTTTTATAATAAATTTGTTATTATAATATCATAATGTATATTAAGATGCAATAGCAGTGTTTTCAGCTGTTTTTTTTAGAGTTTTTTACCATATCTATAAATACTCTTATCTCTATTTTGCACTCATCATCTTCTTCAAGTTTAATGCTTTTTATTACAGCATGTACTTTATTTTTTTTATCTTCAAGTTTATATGATATTAAAGGTGAAATAACACTAGGAATATATCCTAAGCGGAAATAATTTCTGCTGTCATAAATAGCTATGGCAAATCTGTCATAAGGATTAAATATTTCATGCACAAGGGTTACAGATTCATTTTTGCATAAAAATTCTATTATCTCCTTTCCGTCATTATATTTATATCCTGCAACAAAAAAATCGATATAATACCTTTTAGTTTTATAATTTCTATTTATAATAATTCTTCTGAAGCTGTTTTTTTCATGATTAGTTATGTATGTAATATGTTTTGTATTATCATTAATATTATTATTCATAGACGGAAAGCAGTACCTTTTTAGTATTGAACATCTATGAATTTTACTTTAATTCAAATTTTCTGTCAAGCATATAAAAAATATTATATATACTAATTTTTAAAGTTAATATAGTCGACGTTTATAACAGTATAATTTTATATTGTTTTTATATAAAAAAAATATATAATAAAAATATAAATATTATTTTTATGGAGAATAAAGAAGTGAACGCAGTCAAGTATATTGCTGTATTATTAATTATAATAACATTTTTTTCATGTAAAAAAACAAGCCTTACAATTACAGGTCCAGGACCGGAATTATTTTTAAGCAAAATGGAAAATAATAAATGGGACGGTGTTACAGTAAATGATAACGGCAATAAAATTACTATTAACACTGGAAGCGGAGATAAAAATTACACATTTGAAGACAATATACTAGGTGTAGGCGGAGTATATAAAGATGATAAGCCTTCAGGAAGTGATAAAGGATATATAGTAACAGTACCCGCTGGCGATACATTATATACAGTAGATATGACAGAAGATGGTAAAAAAGCTATAAATGATATATTAAATGTAGTTGGGGAGGATAAAGCTCTAGGTATAATGGTAAATATAGCAGGCAATGGAGGTATAGACAGTAATGGCAATATAGATGTTGATAAACTAGTTGGAAACAGCGGTATTACTCAAGATCAGGTAAGTCAAATAGAAGCAATAGTAAAGGATCTGCCTAAAGGAAGTTTTGGAGATCCTAATGAAATAGGACTAAAAAAATAATCTATTTATTAAATTTTATATGGCAAAATATATGGAGGATGAATTACATATTATTAAAATATAATATAAAAAAGCCATAAATGATATTACAAATATAGTTGGTATAAATAGTACTTTTGTTGGGAAGAGGCATAAATTTGGGAAATGCATAAATAACTTAGATGTTAATAAATTACTGTAAAATTATTAACATTTAGCATTAATCTCAAATAATAAATGGTCAAAATATACTAATTATAAAAAATAATATTAAGGTGTTTATGAAGAGTAAATTGTTATTAATATTTATAATAGTTTTTAGCATATCCCAATTATGCGATGCTAAAGGAATACCAATGTCTACGCAATCCGATACAAATACATATAGTTGGATTAAAGGCAGACAAGTTGTAAGTGTAAATTTAGTGCCAGGATATGCTTGTTTATTTCCCACTTTGATAAATACAATATTTGATAATGCTAATACATTTGCGGGTTTAGTCGGCACTGATTTAAGTTCTATAGAAAAATATATGAATGCTGTAGAATATAAAGGAAGTTTCTGGTATGTTCCTAGTATATCATATACTCTTCTTGTTCATCCGCGTGTTGGAATAGAAGTAGGTTTTGGCGTACAATCTATGTCATTTTTACTTAATATACCAAAAGATAAGGCAGGAGATTTAATTAATTCTGCAGTTTCAGGAGGTAATTTAGGTAATATAGGAGATGCAGTATCAACTGACACAAAATTTAAAGCATCTTTTACATATTTGCCGGCTACAATAGGAATAAAATTTCTTGGAGGAAAAAACAGACAAGTAGTAAATACTTTCAGATTCGGATTAGAAACTTTAATATCTGATGTTGAAACGGAAAATGGAATTACTGGGGTAAAAACTAAACGTCATACAGTTGATACCACAATGTATGTATCTTATGAACTAGGATGGACTATAGAATTATTCCCTACAAGAGAATGGCCTGTAAAACCTTATATTGACTTTTCTCTATTTGAAATAGGATATTATGTTCGTTCCGGAATACCGGGTATTTACGAGGATGTACGAGAGGGTATAGGTTTCTTCGGAAGCGGATTAATAAATGTAAATACAATAATACCTTCTTGGAGTTCTTTCCCATCATGGGCTAACTATGTAGCATCTATAAAATTTGCACTATTCCCTAGAATAGGCTTTAGTTTAAGGTTTTAATGCGAGGTATATATGAGAAATAAATTAATAGTTTTATTTTTATTTATAATTACCGGCATATCCTTTGCTGATGATGTTACAAATAATATACATACTGAAAATGGAATTGAATCGCATAGACATTCTATAGGTTTAAATTTTGGAAGCACTATATTTTATATGCTTGAAGCACCTGCTATTGTCAATCTCATCTTACCAAGCAAAGACCCAAATAATCCTAAATTATATGGAACTTTTGGTTTAGATTTAACTTATACATACAGAGCTTCTGAAAAAATTGATTTAAATATTGATGCCGGATTTTATACAATGAAAACGCATTACAGTAATGCAAATGCCTTGTATAATGGAAATGTTTACGGACTTGGATTTTCAATTGGAGGAAGATTCTATTTCAATAAAAAGGACAGAGCATCCGGATTTTTTTTAATGCCTAAAGTAGGTACGACATTATTTATAACTAAAGGAAATGAATATAAAACAGATGGTTCTATTGTAAATAGAGATACATATATATGGGATTTTTATGCATCAGGAGAACTTGGATTTAGAATAGATGTATCAAGAGGATTAGGAATCAATGGCATTAACAGCGGGGTACGTCCTTTCTTTGATATATCAATACTTGAAATGGGTTACTCGTATAATCATATATTTAGATTTGTACTGCTGCCTAGATTTGCCATTGGTATATTGTTTTAATTTTATTTTTAAGGAAATTATTTTATGATAAAAAAGTTTTTGTTTAGTTTTTTCTTGATAGTTTCTTTAACTAACATGCTTATGGCTATTGATATAGGGGCATATTTATCTCCTAAATTTTTATTTGAGATAGAAGATTCTGGAATAAGAAAACCAAACAGCGATAAACAAAACATTCAAAATTTATATGTTGGAGGCGGTATTGCAGTTGGATATAATTTTGATATATTCCATAAATACAGCACTGTAAGACTTGAATTTGAATATTTATATAGAAATCCAATACCTCAAAATGTATATATAACCGGAGTAAAAACTATGCATTCTCATAGCTTTTTATTAGGTGCATATTATGATTATTATTTTTGGTATACGGATTATAATAATCCGGATTCTGCCAGAAGTAAAATTAACAATGGAAAAAGACCTTTAATGTCAGTTTATGCAGGATTTTTAATAGGCGGAGCATTAAATACATATATAGCAAATACATCCCATGAATACGGCGGAATTTTTAAGACTAGTACTTATTATAATAAAGGACAATTCCTTTATGGTTTTGGGGCTGGATTAGGATTTCATATAACCCCATTATTAAGTTTGGATTTAGGATATAGATTACTGCTTACAGAAGAAACGCAATCCAATCATGATATAATAGCTTCTTTAAGGTTTAATTTTTAGGGGTACATTAGATGAAAAGATACTATATAATTATATTTATGTTTATAATATTATTCAATGGCGCACAAAAACTATTTTCATATATTCCTGAGGGCTTATATATAACTCCTAAATTTATGTTTTCACATGACGGAAGTTATGCTTATATTAAAGATGATGGTACAAAAGGGTATTTCAATTATTTAGGCGGAGGTTTTTCTATTGGATACAGTATACCAACAATAAATAAATCATCACCTGTAAGATTTGAATTTGAATATGTCGGCAGAAATATAGTAGGAATGACAAATGATATAAAAATGCATACTTTGTTAGGTTCCGTATATTTTGATATTAATTTTTTTGTTATAGATGAAGTATTAACAGATGAAACATACAAACAAACATTATTAACTAAATATCCTCCATTTACAATTTATATAGGTTTTTCTATGGGGGCAAAATTAAAAGACAGTTTTTTAACAACATATAATGGAACAGAATATAGAACATCTGTAAATACATTGGTTTTTGGATTCAGCGGAGGAATGACTTTTAATGTACTGCCTTATATGTCTATTGATTTAGGATACAGATATTTATTAGATACAAAGGCAGACGGATATCATGATGTATTATTAGGATTAAGGTTTAAAGTGCCTAAACTATAAATATTTTTTAAGTAAAACTAAAATAATTTTACTTTATTTTTAGTTTTTTGTTTAAATGTTATAAAATAGGGACAAATTATGAAAAAAGATAAATATAAAATATTTATATTATTATTCATCTCAATACTTTTTATTTCATGCAGTAATTACATAGCAACAGATCCTCTTGCATCATCAGGATACGGATATGATATTTATTCAATTCCAGATAATGTTGATCCAAAATATCTAATCAAGGCAGATACAAAAGAAGCAGATATAGAAAATATCATGCAGCAATATTTTGATGAACACGGTTCTTAT
>NZ_CALXRN010000233.1 GCF_944390595.1 uncultured Brachyspira sp.
GCATGAGCACCATCTATAGCCATTTTTATAGCAGTAAGTACGGAAGGGTTATAAGGATCACATATAGCAGCTATTTTTTCATTACCTCTGTCTGAAGCTAATGTATATTGTGTTAAATCATTTGTACCTATTGAGAAGAAATCAGATTCTCTAGCGAATGCTTCGGCTCTGAATACAACAGAAGGAGTTTCTATCATCATTCCTAATTCTAATGATTCATTAAATGCTATATTTTCTTTCATTAATTCTAATTTACAGTCATTAAATATATTCTTAGCTTTTCTTAATTCTTCCATTGAAACTATCATAGGAAGCATTACTTTAATCTTACCGAAAGCAGAAGCTCTAAGCAAAGCTCTAAATTGAGTCTTTATAATAGATGTTTTATCTAAACATATTCTTAAAGCTCTCCATCCAAGGGCTGGATTTTCTTCTTTAGGCATTTCCAAATAAGGAAGATATTTATCTCCTCCAATATCCATAGTACGTATTGTAACGGTATGACCGCTCATAGCAACGGCTACTTCCTTATATGCTTTAAATTGTTCTTCTTCTGTAGGAAAATCTGTATTTTCCATAAATAAAAATTCTGTTCTATAAAGTCCTATTCCGTCGGCACCATTTTTCAAAGCACCGCCTAAATCAGCAGGAGATCCAATATTAGCATATACTCTAATCTTAGTTCCGTCTTTTGATATAGCATCCTTATGTGCATATTCTTTTAATAAAGCTCTTTTTTTATCAAATTCTTCTTTAAGTTTTAAACAAGAATCTATAGATTCATCAGAAGGATTTATTATTACATTACCAGTATTACCATTAACAATTATAGTTTGTTCATTTTGTAAATCTTTTACTATTTCGCCTATACCAACAACGGCAGGAAGCTCTAAAGATCTGGCCATTATTGATGTATGAGATGTACGTCCGCCTATCTCTGTTATAAATGCCAAAGTATTGTCCAAATCTAAATTTGCAGTATCAGAAGGAGTCAAATCTCTTGCAACTACTATGGAATCTTTTGGTAAATTAGAAACATCTGCTATCTCTTCGCCTTGAATATTTCTTATCCATCTGTCAGAAATATCTACTAAATCTCCAGCTCTCTCTCTTAAATATTCATCTTCAACTTCGCTTAATATTTTTCTATAAACTTCTATACCTTGTGATAATGCATATTCTGCACATACTTTATCATTTGCTATAATATCATTAACTTCCTCAAGTAAATCTTCATCTTCAAGTAAAGTGATATGAGCATCAAATATAGCAGCTTTTTCTTCAGAAACTTTTTTAGCAGTTGTTTCTCTTATTTTAATTAACTGATCTCTAGTTTTATTTCTAGCATCAAGTAATTTTCCCTGTTCTTCAGATACATCTTTACAAGGACATTTTAATATTACTATATCTTTTTTGACAAGCAAATATACCTTTCCTATAGCTATACCAGGTGATACACCTATTCCAGTAATTCTTTTTTCCATATTATAAATTCCAAAAAATAAATTTTATTAATCTTTTAAATTAGATATAAATTCCTCTACTTTTTTTAAATTATCCTCTTCATTTTCACCATCACAATAAATTGTAAGAACAGATCCCTTTTTCACTCCTAAAGATAAAACCTTTAAAAGAGAAGAAGCATTAACTCTCTTTCCAGCTTCATTTTCTATTTCAATTTTGCATCCCTGTAATGTTTTTATAAATGTTACAAATTCATTACCTGGTCTAGCATGAAGTCCTGTTTCATTTTGTATAGTAACTTTACCTGTAGTCATTGATGAACTCCTTAATATTTTATTTTCTTATATATAGTTTAAAGTATATCAGTTTTTTATCTTTTGTCAAATAATAGCATTAGAATTATATAATGAAGTGCTGTAATATAACAATATCATGTATTATATATAATATTGTTTATCTATCATATTGAAATAAATACCCTGCAATACTAAAAATGGATACACTTTACATTTTAATAGTCTTAAATTAGATATTCCGCCTGTTAAAAATATTTTAGATTTTATATTATATTTTTCTTTTATATATTTTTTGGTTTCTAATACAGCATAATTAACAGTTCCTATAGTATTATATATAGCACCGGACATAATGGCGTCTTTACTGTTATTATTTATAGGGTTTGGTATATTTTCTATAGGCCCTATTTCATAATAGGGCAGAGAAGTTCTATTTGATAATGCCTGATAGCTTGTTTTTGTACCTGCGATTATCATTCCTCCCAAAAATGTCAAATCCGATATCATAATGCTTATTGTAGTAGCTGTACCCATATCTATGACTATTGAAGCATATTTATCAGTATTATTATATCCTTCCAAACATATTGAAGCATAAGTTGATAGAATCCTGTCTATACCAACCGAATTTTGAGGTTCATATAGATTGTCTTTTAATTTTATATCATCATGTGTAACTTTATAAGCATCCATTTTGAAAGAATCTTTTATAGTTGATTCAAACAGATCATTTATTTTCATAGAAACACTGCTGTAGAATATTTTTTTTATACTTGTGAAATTTTCTTTAATAAAATTCACAGAATCAATTAAATCAATACTATTGCTATGATCTATAGCTTTAAAATATAAAGGTATTTTATTATTATTATCAAATATAGCCAACTTTACTCTTGTGTTTCCGATATCAGACAGCAAGTACATTTTTTAAGCCCCATCTTTTATATTATTGCTTTCTAAGAAATTTCTTGTTTTTTCTATTAAAAATTCTCTATTATTTAATTCAGGCTCATCTAATATTAAGTCCAAAAGATAATTTAATATTTTACCTATTAAAGGACTAGGCTTTAGATTAAACTCATTAATCAAATCATTTCCATTAATTTTTAAATCTTTAACAGTTATAGCATTTTCTTCTTCTATTATTTTATCTATTCTAGCCAATAACTTAGGTATGGCTTTACTTTCTTTATCTTTTCTGTTCCCGCTTCCAATTCTGTCTGCTTCTCTAAGTTTTAACAGAGGTTTTATGTTTTCTACTCCTATAGCCCTCATAAATCTTCTGACAGCTCCGTCAGTCCATTCATCCTGATAGTAAAACATGTGCTGTCTTACTAATAATGTTACAAAGTCTATTTCAGAATTTGAATATTTTAATCTTTTCATTATTTTTTTAGCTACATTAGAACCTACAACTTCATGATTATAATAAACAGGATCATCCTGCTTAGATATTTTCTTTTGAACCATAGGTTTTGCTATATCATGGAATAATGCAGCAAGCCTTACTAATAAAGTTAATTCTTCTGTTTCTAATGGCTCTACAGCTTGTATTGTATGCAGTATATGATAATAAACATCATATTTATGAAATTTATTTTGATTAACTCCAAACCCTTGCATTAATTCAGGCATAATTAAAGATAGAACACCTGTTTTTCTAAGAAGTTCAATTCCTCTAAATGGATTTTTAGATAATAATATGCCGTTAAACTCTTCACGTATGCGTTCTGAAGCAATAGATGCAAGCATTCCGGTAGAATGTGTAATAGCATCAAATGTTTCTTTTTCTATATCAAAATTTAATTTGGTAGCAAACCTTATAGCACGCATTATTCTAAGACCGTCTTCTCTAAATCTTTCATAAGGATTTCCAACAGCCTTAATAATTTTACGTTTAATATCTTTCATTCCATCAAACATATCTATAAGAGTGCCGTCCAATACATTATAGGCCATAGCATTTATAGTTAAATCTCTTCTAGGCAAGTCTTCCTCTATACTTAATGCATATTCAACCATATCCGGATGTCTTCCATCTGTATAGTTGCCGTCGCTTCTGAATGTTGTAATTTCTACATGCATATCTTCTATAATAACTAGAATGGTGCCATGTTTTATTCCTGTTGGAACAGTATATTTGAATATTCTTTGAACATCTTCCGGTTTAGCATCTGTTGTTATATCATATTCATGGGGAGGTATTCCCATTATAGAATCTCTAACTGCACCGCCTACTAAGAAACATTGAAATCCCTCTACATGAAGTATTCTTGCTATTTCTTTTATCGGATGCGGTATATCTGTAAATATTTTTTTCACTTATTATCCTATTTCAAATTATATATACCTTATATAGTATACACAATTTTGTATTAATTACAAATTTATATCATCAATAATTGTAAATATATTTTACTTTTATAACAAGTTAAATATATTAAAAGTTTTAAAAAAAACAAAAATAATATATACTAAATAAAAAAATAAAAATGGAATATATTTATGGGAAGTATTTTTGGAAATAATTTAAAATTAAGTTTATTTGGGGAGTCTCATGGAGAGGCTATAGGATGTGTTATAGATGGTTTCCCTTATGGTATTAATATAGACAGTGATTTTATAGATAGTGAAATGGATAGAAGAAGAGCTAAGAATGCAAAACTTACAACATCAAGAAATGAAAGCGATAAAGCAGAAATATTATCAGGTATACTTGAAGGTAAGACTACAGGTATGCCTATATCAGCTATTATAAAAAATGAAAATAAAAGAAGTACAGATTATTCAAATTTAAAAGTTGTTCCAAGACCTTCTCATAGTGATTATACTGCTATGCTTAGATATGATGGCTTCAATGATATAAGAGGAGGGGGACACTTTTCAGGAAGACTTACAGCTCCTTTGGTTTTTGCAGGTGCTTTATGTAAGTTAGCTTTAAAAGAAAAATTTGATATCAATATAGCCGCTCATATAAAACAAATATATAATATTAAAGATAAATACCCAAATAATATTTTGCCGTCCTATGAAGAGTTTATAAAAAATTACAATAAAGAATTAAGCGTATTTGATGATGAAGCTATGGATAATATGATTAAAACTATAGAAGATGCAAAAATTAATATTGATTCTGTAGGAGGTATTATAACGGCAGCAGTATTTAATATGCCTGCAGGTTTTGGAGATCCTTTTTATTCATCTATAGAAAGCAGAATTGCAGAATCGGTATTCGCTGTTCCAGCTGTTAAAGGTATTGATTTCGGACTCGGATTTGATTTTGTTAATTATAAAGCAAGTGAATGTAATGACCTTTATACTATAAAAGATGATGATAATATAAAAACTATAGAAACTAAAACCAATCATAACGGAGGTATTTTAGGCGGTATATCTAATGGTATGCCTATAGTTGTTAATGTTGTAATAAAACCTACTCCTTCTATATCTAAAGAGCAATTAACTTTGAATATAGAAACTAAAGAAGAGGAAAAACTTATTATAAAAGGGCGTCATGATCCTTGTATAGCTGTTAGGGCTGTTCCTGTAATAGAGGCTGCTATTGCTGTTTCAATACTTGATTTATGTATGGATATGAAAGGAAAATTACTTTAATATTCTTAGTTATTTTTTATACCTAAAATTTCTACTCCGCTGTTTGTTATAAGTACGGTATGTTCAAAGTGAACAGCAAGAGAATAATCAGGAGTAGAAAGAGTCCATCCGTCTTTTTTTTTAGCATACTGGTCTGTGCCGTTTGTAATCATAAGTTCTAATGCAAGCACCATATTAGGTTCAAGCATAACATCATTATTAGGATGATAGAAATTAAATATATACGGAGCTTCATGGTATTCATATCCTACACCATGTCCAGTAAGAGATTTTATAACGCTGAACCCATATTCATGTACTTTATTTTCTACAGTTTTACCATATTCGCTTAAAAGTACATTAGGTCTTAATTTATATATAGCATATTCCAAAGATTTTTTACAAGCATCAATAAGTTTATAAGCTCTATGATTTACAGAACCTATTCCGCCTTCTATTACAATAGTTCTTGCACAGTCAGCATAGTATCCATTATATTTTACGCCAACATCTACGCATACAGGCTCACCATGTACAAGTATTTTATTATTTGTAGGTCTTCCGTGTGCTATTTCATTTCCGCTTGATATACTGGTAGCAAATCCGTAATCTGGTACTTCAAAATTAGCAGGGTAGGCATTTTTACTCTTTATGAATTTTTCTACTTCTTTATCTACTTTTGAAGCTCTTACACCAGATATGCAAAGTTTAAAAGCTAAATCTATGGATTCTTGAGCTATTTCAGCTGCTTTTCTTATGTTTTTTATGGCTTCATCATTTTTTATAGAAGGCTTTACTATCTCTTTTACTTCTTTTATAAACATTATTATTTTATTCCTTTATTACTTAAGAGATTTAGGAGTAAATATATATAAAAGAATTACAAGTATAATAGCACCTAATACAGCAGATGACAGATTAATTTTTATATATTGTATATTGCTTAGTCTAGGCAAATAATATGAACCAAGCAAAGCACCAGCTGTTGATATAAGAAACATCATAACATGTCCGCCGAATACTTTTATTTTAAGTAAATTACCAAATACTAGGCTTACGATGATGCCTATAACTATGAATGTTGATACTACTATAATATATTCCATCTATAAAAACAAACCTCTTTATATAATTATCAATTAGATGAAAGCCCTATGAAAAATGATTTTAATCCTCCTTCATCATTTTCTACAGGTATAAATATCATATGCGATATATTTTCTCTATCAGAAGGGTCAAATTTATTCTTTAAAGATTCTGAAGAGAATGGATCTGATACGTATAAAGTTTTCTTATGAGATAATATCTTTTTAAATAAAGCTTCATTCTCATTAATTTTTAATCTATTTCTTGTACCATCAGAGATATTTTGAGATTCTGATATTTCATAGTTTCCATCTTCTTTTTTTGTAAGCATAGAGGCATGCGTAATATCAAGTCCTGACTGTTCTTGTAGCCAATTAAGCATATCATCCATATTTTTATTGATAAACTTTTTACCTCTTATAGCTTTTAATACATTTTTCCAACCAGATGTCATATTTTCTTTTACTTTTTCTTCTGCTTCTTTGTAGAAATCATCAGGTATTTTAGGAATTTCTTCCGGTTCATATAAATCATTATCTATTAAATCTTCTGTTTCAAAAGTATCATTTTCATTAGCCGGTTTTACCACTTCATCATCATATTCTTCATCACTAAAAGCCGGTGTTAAATTAGATTTTTCATCACCATTATTTGATGAATTTTCGTCATCATCATAATCTCCAAGTAAAAAATCTCTGTTAAGAGATAAGTTAAAAGCATCGCTTGAAGAAAAATATTCTTCTTCTTTTTTCACTATTTCATCTTCTATAATAGAACCATGGCTTATCAAAATATCCCCCTCATTATCATCTATAATGTCATCTATACCTTTTATGATATTATTTTCTTCTTCCTTTTTATTTTCATTTTTTTTTTCTTCATCATCCATTATATCATCTAAATCAGGTATATCATATAAATCTTCTTCATTATTATCATCTTTAGTTTCTTCTTCATTCATTATATCATCTAAACTAGGTATGTCATCTAAATTTTCTACAGTATCATCTATATTGTTTTCTTCTTCGTTATTTGTCTCTTCTTTATTCTCTTCATCATCAATTATATTATCAGAGTCTAATAATTCATCATCAGAATATTCTTTTATTTCTTCATTATCTTCATCTTTTGCTTCTTCTTCATCCATTATATCATCTAAACTAGGTATGTCATCTAAATTTTCTACAATATCATCTATATTGTTTTCTTCTCCGTTATTTGTCTCTTCTTTATTCTCTTCATCATCAATTATATTATCAGAGTCTAATAATTCATCATCAGAATATTCTTTCATCTCAGGAAAATGTACTTCATTGTCATACATATCTTTTGACATATTGTATTCTTCATCAAGTATGTCATCTAATGTTGGTACATCTTCTAATTCATCGTCATCTTCATTTTTATCAGCATTTTCTTCCAATACATCATCTAAAGTTGGTATGTCCGAATCTTCAGGTTTATTATCTTCTTCTAAAATAGAATCTAAACTTGGTATTTCATTTTTTTCTAAAGCGTATACATCTTCAAAATTATCTAATTTTAATATTTCATCTTCTTCATTATTATTTTCAATTTTTATATCTTCAACTTCATCTATTTTAGGTAAATCAACTTTATTTTTTTTGGTTATTTTATTTCTATTTATATCATTTAGATATTTTATACTATCATCATCCAATGTATCTATATCATAGTCATCGATATTAAATTCTTCATCATTATTTACTATATTAGCATTATCATATTCAATATCTTTATCTTCATTATCATATATATCTTCATCATTTTCAGATTCTTCATCATCATTTTCTTTATTAGCATTTTTTTCAATAAGAGATGTTATTATTAGGAATATTAATGATGATGTCAATAAACCTAGTATGGCGTATTTTAAATATTTTTGTATTGCAGGAACATTTAATTCTAATAATCCAATGCTGAAATTATCTATATCTTTAACTTTACTTGAGTAGAATGTATATGAATTGCTGTCAGAATCTATAGTTTGTGATCCTACTACATCATTATTCATATATTGAGAAAGTGTATCTCTTGATATACTGTTAATATCTATAGAAGGGTTATAATAAACAACTCCATTAGGAAGTACTACGAAATTTAGGTTATATGAAGTATTTTCAAATATTTTTTTAAATACACTTGCTACTACATATCCTACTTCTATTCCTCTATTATTCTTTATAGGTTTTATAAAATAAACACCGTCATAATCTTTATCAAAAAATGCTTTTGAATTTTTATGATCTTCTAAATTTATAGGCTTTATTTTAGCAGGTGAGGAAAATACTGATTTGCCGTCTGCTAAATATAATGCAACAGTATCAAAAGGATAATTTCCGCTTCTAAATATTGATATAATTCTGTCTTTTTCACTCTCATCTATTCCGTTTAATATAACATTTTGTAAAAAATTAATAAATGGATAACTTTCAACTATTTTGTTTAATCTATTGTCATAATCATTAACAAGACTTACTATGCTGTTTTGACATATTAATGCATTTCTATCTAATTTCTTTGTATCAACATCGAAAGCATCCTTCTTAAGACCGAATACAAATGTTATAAATAGTGCTAATACTATTATATTTATTAAAATAGATATGTATACAAAGATAGATATCTTATTATGTTTATCTAACATATAAATCCTCTCAGCATTAATATGAAATTATTTTTTTGTTATACTATTTCTAGCATCCTTTTCTGCTTTACTTATTATAGAAGAAAGCATTTTATCAAAAGCAGCAAATACATCATCTGTTCTTGAATTAGAAGTTTTTTCTAAATTATCTGAAGTTTCTTCTTTAGGTTTTAAATCCATACTTTCAACAGCTTTATTATATGAATTTAATATATCTTTAGCAGCATTATTAGAATCACTTTTTATATAGCTGTCAGTTTTTTTATTGAATAAACTTCTAGCATACTCTTTATTTTTTTCTTCTTCTTTTTCTTTATGAGATGATAATAAGTTTTCTTTTACTATTTTCTTATTAAATATATCTTCCTCATTAATCTTTCTATAATCAGAATTATTTGTTTCATAATTAGATATTTCTTTTTCATTTTCTTCAGAAATATTTTCAATTACAATGCTTTCTTTTTCATCTGCATTATTTTTTAATTCCTCAGAAACATTAATGAACATATTTTCTATTTCTTTTTCTTCATCTTCTTTATCATAATATGACGGAGCATATTTATCATAATCATATTTATTCTCTTCATATTCTGATATTGTCAATTCTTCTTCTTTATTGCTAAGTTCGTCATCAACTTCATTTTCAACTTCTTCCAATATGCTTACTGTATTTAATTCTTCTTGTATTTCTGCCTTATCTTCCTCTAATAATACTTCTTCTATTTTGTTTTCTTCCAATATATTTACTGTATTTAAATCCTCATTTTGCATTTCTGCTTTATTTTCTTCTTTTATCTCTTCATTTTGTATTTCTATTTTTTCTTCTTTTTTTAAATCATCTTTTGTTATAGAAAATTTATTTCTGCAATTATTTATTTCTTCTTTTATGTTTGCAACTATATTTAATATATCCCTTCCAATATTAAATTCATCATTTTTTTCATTTTCTTTCTTTTCTTTTAAATATTCATTAGGTATATTGTAATGAACCTTCTGTATCATAGGAGGCATTTCTTCATGCGTATTTGAAACAGGCAATGTTGTATTTACTATACTTTCATTTATTAGTTCATCATCTCCTTGAACATTTTTAACATAATCTCTATTAGTTTTAATCTGCATGAGGTATTTAAAGAAAGCAATTATTCCTTTTATTACTAATTGGCATGTTAATATTAATAAAGCAGTAATTGCTAAAACTATAAGTTCAAAATAGTTAGGATATTCTTTTGTTATCATAGATACAGTAAGAGAATCATTAACTACAAAACTAGGCTGTTTTTTATAATAAGCATATCTATTAATTACGCTTGAAACTTTTTCTAAATTATTTCCTATAGGTTCTTTAACATTATAAACTGAGTTTCTAGAATCGCTTACAAATAAACTTTTATCAGCAACCTGATAATACATAGCTATATCAGATACATAAGAATAGTCATTTCTAGTTGTAACTATCATTTCTCCGTTATTATTTTTTATATATTCCATTATGTAGAATGCATTTTCATTACTTGCATTTAATACTAGAGAACCTTTTTGTTTTATTTCATTTATTAAATTATTTTGAAGTTCCAAAGGCCATGATTTATTTCTTGATAAGTATAAATTAAGCATCATTTTACCATTCATATCGAATACAGTCATACCTTTTAAATAAGGGTTTTCAACAGTCATTCTGTAATAATCATTTTTATATTTATCAAGCTGAGCTTTAGTAGGTGATTTATTTGGGTCATAATTTTTTAGAGTGTCAGATGTTTGATACATATTATATCCCACATAATCAGATATTGACTGAGTGATTAGGTTAACTTGATATTGGGATACACTGTTTCTTTTTATTTTCATACCAACGGCTATTTTATCTATTCTTTGTTTCATCATATCTAAGTAATCATTTATAAATAGAGATGCAGCACTGTTTTGCGGTAATATTGTATCACTTGCTGCTCTTGCGAACATAGCAACTATAAATATTATCAAAAATGATATTGTTAAACTTAATATAGTTTTTATTATTTTTTGATTTCTGTTCTCATTCATAATGTTTAGCCTTTTGTCTAAAAAATTGTCTTAATTCTAAAAAACTATTATTAGTTATCGGCTAAATGGAATTTTACTTGAAAGGTTTATTTTAAGACCTCCGCTGAGCCGCATGCGACATAAATGCGCCTGACCGAAAAGCCAGGTGGGTTCCTCAGAAACATGACCTTGATTTCTCAAAACCGTATCGCGATGCCGGCGAGCCTATCATTAATGCTTCGCTCTAGATCCCTAATGCATTAATTTATACTGGTGCAAGAATGTCATCGCTTAACGAGAACAGCAGAGTAATATAACTATAAATTTATTTTTACTATTTGTCAATACTGCTTGACAAAGAAATTATAGAAAATATAATATTTGAAAATATTAATTAAGGTT
>NZ_CALXRN010000234.1 GCF_944390595.1 uncultured Brachyspira sp.
TAGTTTCTTTTTATTGTACTAACTGTTCTATTAAATTGGGCTTGTTCAGTAACTCTCATTTTTTATCTCCTGTTTTTAATATAGAAGTGATTATTATATCGTTATCATTCTCGTAATAATCTAAAATTTTTTTATTATTTTTTTATGATTGAATTTTCTATCATAAAAAGACTTATTAATTATCGGAATGTATAAGTATAAAAAACATTATGATTGAATTTTATTTACCGTTAATATTTATGCGGAGTATTACTATTATGATAATTGTTAAAGAAAGTATAAGAATTGATGAAGTAAAGAATATGCTTGGAAATTTTTTTACTGATATGCTTAAAGGTGTTGTTGATGTTGAAAAAAAGGAATTAGCATTAGATGCAGAGCTTCATAGTGATTTAGAGTCTTTACTCATAGAGAATGGTTCTTTGCAAAATGATTTATGGGGTATTAATATATATCCTAATTTAGACGATGAAGATTTTTTAGAATTTGATTCTTTAATTAACATACGGCCTTCAGATAATAATAAAAGCAGATATGTAGAAAATGAAAGTATTAGAAATGAAATAATCAAGATAGTTAATAATTTAATAATAAGATAATTATATAAGGGCAGATTTATGAATTATATGCATAAAGATTCGGCAGCAGGAAAATGGAAAACTTTAAGTTTGGCCGAACAGATGGCTAATATAGGAAGCGAAGTTTACAGGGCAATAAAGTTTAAAAAGAAAAATAATTTAGAATATTCTGTTAATTCACTTTACAGGGCGTTGGAGTTAATAGATTTGACTATAGAAGCACAGTATAAAAAACATAAAATAAAAGAGTTTACAAGATTAAGAGAAGTATTATGCGATTATTTGCTTGGAGATAATGAATATAATACAGATGAAAGAATTATGAAGTATTTTGATAGTTTTGCTTATATTCTTGCAAAGAGAAAAGGAAAATGATTTTCTATAATAATAGTAATAATTAATTATGAAAGAAAATAAATATAATGATGAAATTTTTTTTAATAAATACAGCGAAATGGAAAGGTCTAAATTTGGACTTAATGCTGCAGGAGAATGGGAGAGTTTAAAAAATATACTTCCCTCCTTTGAGAATAAAAATATTTTAGATTTGGGATGCGGTTACGGATGGCATTTGATTTATGCTGCCCAAAATAAAGCCAATTTGGCAGTCGGATGTGATATATCTGATAAAATGCTTGATGTTGCAAGAGAGAAAACTAAAAATATTAATAATATAAGATTGATATTATCTTCCATAGAAAATATAAATGAGAATATAAAAAGTAATGAAGAATTAAAAGACATAAAATTTGATATAGTTTTGAGTTCTTTGGCTTTGCATTATGTATATGATTTTGGCAGCGTAGTTAAAACAGTAAAAGGACTTTTAAAAGATGACGGATATTTTGTATTCTCAGCAGAGCATCCAATATTTACAGCTTACGGCAGTCAGGATTGGTTATATGATAGTAACGGAGAAATAGTTTGTTTTCCTATTGATAATTATTTTTATGAAGGAAAAAGAAATACAAAGTTTTTGGCTGAAAGTGTTATTAAATATCATAGAACAATAACAACTTATATTAACACTCTTATAAATAACGGCTTTGTTATAGAGAATGTTACAGAGCCTAAGCCTCCGGAAAAAATGCTTAAAAATAATAAAGAAATGCAAAATGAATTAAGACGCCCAATGATGATTATAATAAAATCTAAAAAATATAGTTAATAGTAATTGAAATAATTATTATTTGATTATATAATACTAGAAAAATTAGGGGAGCTTTAAAAGGCTGAGAGTAAGTTTACATAACTTAGACCCTTATAACCTGTTGGATAATGCCAGTGTAGGGAAATATTTTTACTTACTAATAAGTTTTCTAAAATTGTTTTCATTTTTAATTCTTATACACTCATTATTTTCATTAAGGTTTCTCTAAAATATTAATTTATATTTAAGGAAATTTTTATGGATAATGTTTCAAATTCTGAAAGTGTTTTAAGCAGTAATGATTTATCTAATATTAAATTTAGTAAATCAGTTTATTTAAAATTTATTGTACTTAGTTTTATTGGTATATTTATGTTATTTATACCAATTAAAATAGGAGATGTTAAATCAATACCTATAGACCATTTAGTAAGTTTTATAAGAAAGATTCCTTTTGTAGACCCTTATTATGGTATTCTTATAACTATGTTTGGAGGAATATATCCTTTTATAAGTAAATCTTGGAATAAAAATAAAACTGAAATAGTATTTTCATTTATCAAACTTACATCAATACCGTTTATTATAATGGCATATTTTGGATTAGGACCTGCTGATTTTCATAAACCTAATATGCTTCTTTTTTCTTATAATCTGCTCACTCAAATAGCATTGATTAATAGTATAGGTTTTATATTCTTATCATTTTTGGTAGATTATGGGCTTATGTCATTTGCCGGTATATTTATGCGATGTATAATGAAGCCTATATGGAAAACTTCAGGAAGGTCATCTTTAGATGCTATAGCTTCATTTGTAGGAAGTTATTCTATTGCTCTTTTAATGACAAGTAAAGTTTATAAGAAAGGTTTTTATTCTAAAAAAGAAGCCTGCATAATAGCTACAGGATTTTCAACCGTTTCAACTACTTTTATGATAGTTGTTGCTAAGATGTTTAATGTTATAGATAAATGGAATATATATTTTTTTGGTACTATGTTAATAACTTTTATAGTAACTGCTATAACTGTAAGACTTTATCCATTAAGAAATAAACCTAGCGACGGATATATGGATAAAGAAGTTGCTGAAGAGCCTATATACAAAGGAGGTAATATTTTTAAGCTGGCATTAAATGAAGCTGCTGAAGTTGCTAGTCATTCTGATAGCGTTTTAAATAGCGTTATTAAAAATCTTAAAGAAGGACTTATGGTTTCTATTTCAGTAATGCCTAATTTTATGGCTATAACATTTATAGGTCTTTTAATAGTTAATTATACTCCTTTATTTGATGTTATAAGCTATATATTTTTACCTGTTACTAAATTGCTTGGGCTTGGAGATGAGGCTTATATAGTAGCAAAGGCTTGTTCTGTTACATTAGTTGAAATGTCATGTTCTTCAAGTATTGTAATGTATGCCAGTCAATTTGCTAAGTCTGTTGTTGCTGTGGTATGCGTTGCTGAGATTTTATATTTTGCTGCACCTATTCCTGTAATATTGGCTGTAGGAATACCTATAAAGATAAGAGATATGATGATAATATGGGTTGAGAGAATAATACTTTCATTGTTATTCGCTGTGCCTTTTGCATATTTCTTTCTTAGTTGATAATTAGTATATAATAAGTGGGAGATTAATTATGAAATACTATAT
>NZ_CALXRN010000235.1 GCF_944390595.1 uncultured Brachyspira sp.
TTTTAAAATACAAGAATATAATTTAATTTTGTGAGTATTAATATGGCTACAGCTGCTAAAAAGAATCAAAAAGCATTAACTTGTTCTGTAATTACTAGAAATGGTCCTATACTTAGATCCATGCGTATAGATCATGTTGAGATACCTTCTTATGACGGATATGTTTCTATATATTTGGATCATTGTCCATATATTGTTAGAATTGGATACGGAGAACTTAGAATATATACAGAGGATAATAAACTTATTAATATGTATGTTGAAGAAGGCATAGCAGAGGTAATGCAAAATGTTATTGGTATATTAGTTGAATCAGCTTTGTACCCAAAAGATATAGACGTAGCACTTAATAAAGAAAAAATAACTAAATTATCTAAGCAAATGGTTATTAATGAAGAAGAAGCCAGAAGAAATAGCGAGCAAATAAAAAAACTCAATAAACAAATAGAAATTTCTTCTAAATAATATGCTATTGTAATTTTGCTATTATCCGATAATTTAGTTGACATATTTTTTAATTTTTAATATAATTTAATATGTTAACTAAAAAAATTTACATTAGATGATTGAATATGCCTAAAATAGAAGATTTAGAAAGATTAGGAAGTATTGCCTTTTTAATAGGTAATAAAGATTTACCAGAAGAAATATTACAAAGCGACTATGATCGTTTCAAGTCAGTTTTTACAGATGAACATATGGCTAGTTCTATGCCTGGTGAGGATAATGGTTTGCCTTCCATTGATGATTTGGATAATTTGGACGATACTGATGATAAAGAAAATTCAGTAAATGATCTAGATTTGCCTGATGACTTAGGTATAGATGATTTAGGATTACCAGAAGATTTGGGTATAGATGATTTGGGATTACCTGAAGATTTAGCAAATGATAAATTAGATGATTTGGGCTTGCCTGAAGATTTAGCAAATGGTAAATTAGATGATTTAGGTTTGCCTGAAGATTTAGAAGATGATAAAGTATCAGCTGATGTAGATAATTTAGATTTACCTGAAGATTTAGAAGATGATAAAGTGTCAGCTGATGTAGATAATTTGGATTTACCTGAAGATTTAGAAGATGATAAAGTATTAGCTGATATAGATGATTTAGGATTACCTGAAGATTTAGGTATAGATGATAATGATTTAGGTTTACCTGAAGATTTGGGTATAGATGATGATTTAGGTATAAATGATGATAAAATTTCTGGGGATTTAGATTCATTGGAGTTGCCGGAGGATAAAGAATTAGAAGATAAAATTGCAATGGATATTAATGATTCAGATTTAAAATCTAAGAATTCTGGTATAAAAAGTGAAAAATTACCAGTTTTAGATGATCTTCCTTTACCTAATAGTTTACCTGATATAGATGATAATTATGTTGTTGATGATGTATCCGATGACTCTGAAGATTTGCCAGAAATTAATAATATTGAAAATATTAATGATGATTTAGGTATTGATGATATATCTGATAGTTTAAATGATATATTAGATGATGAAAATGATTTGAACTTAGATAATTTGGCTCCTGCAGAAAGCAAATCTGAAGAAGAAATTCCAGAAGACGATGATGATTTGGACTTAGATAATTTGGTTCCTGAAGAAGATGTAGATGAAACTCCTGCAGAAAGCAAATCCGAAGAAGAAGTTTCAGAAGACGATGATAATTTGGACTTAGATAATTTAATCCCGGATGAAGAAGAAGAGAAAGAAGAGCCTGCAGCAGAAAATAAATCTGAGAAAGAAGTTTCAAAAGAAGAAAATGCAGAAGATGATGTAGATTTAGATAATTTAACATTAGATGATATAGATGATACAGAAAGTGATGATGAAGTTCATGAATATAATAATTTAGATGCAGATGACAAATATGATGATTTAGATTTACCAGATGAAATAGAAGATACTGTAAGTAATGTTCCTTCTGCTAACATAATGGAAGGAGGAAGTATTCTTCCAGCACCTGGATCATCCAGCAGTTTAAGTACTTCTAAATATGAGGATGTAGATAAAAATATAGATCATGATAAAGTTATCAATTCTATTAAATATCTTCCTCCAATTACACAATATCATGTTTTGGATGCTATACTTAATGAAAAAATAGATAGAGATTCTATGGAAACTTTGCTTAATGCATTGGAACGCGGTGAATCTAATGAAAATATAGCAAATATATTGAATAAAGAATTAGGATTAAGTATAAGAGAAGATGACAAAAAGAATGTATTAGATCTTATACCTATAGCTAACTCATTAAAAGATTATGCTAAGATTATAAGAGTTGCTGCTGTATTTTTGGTATTATTTTTGGCTATAGTAGTATTCTCTTTCCAATTTATTTATAAGCCTATAATGGCAAATAAATACTATAAGCAAGGTTTAACCAGCATATCAAACGGAGCTTATGATGAGGCCGAACGTAATTTTGCTCAGGGTGAAAGATTAAAACCTAAGCAAATAAAATGGTATAATAAATATGCAAGAGCTTATATAGCTAGAGATACATTCCCTAATGCATTGAATAAGATACAGGGTGCTTTAGATATTAAGCCTAGAGATTTTGAAACTAGAATAACTTATGGTTTTTATCATAGAAAGAAAGGGGAGAAAGAATTATCAGAAGAAGACTATAAAGCAGGCGAAGAATTGTATAATGATATGTTGCTTTATACTAAGAAGAAAAAAGAACAAAAAATCATATATGATGAACGCGGTATTCTTATGATAAGCAGAGCTAAGAATTTACTTCAGCCTGAATATTATGATGTTGCTTATAATAATTATAGTGATATGATTAATTTCTTTGGCGACAATGTTATACCTAGAAAAAGAGCAATGTTAATAAGAATATATCAGGATAATTATCAGCATGTAAAAGCTCTTCAAAGTCATATAGATTCTTTGAAAAGAGGGTATATAGACGATGATGTTTATCCAAAATTGGCTAAATATCTACTTGATAAAGAAGATTTTTATGGTGCTAGAACATTATTTGAAAAGTTATTGGCTACTTATCCTTCTAACTTGGAATCTATAGTAGGATATGCTGATTATGAAGCTAGATTAAAACATTATGATAGAGCTACGGAAATACTTACTACAGCTGCTTTACCTTTATATAGCAAAGATCCTTTCTATAGAGGAAAAGAGTATGTATATAATATGTTAGGTCAAATATATTATAATTTAGGAGAGTATGGAAACGCTGTTAAAAACTTTAATGAGGCATTGGCTATAAATAATGTATATCCGGATGCTAATTATAACTTGGGCAATGTTTATTTTTATCAGGATAAGGATTATGTAAAAGCCAAGGAGCATTATCAAATGGCTTATGATAATCTTGCTCCTAATCTTAGAAGTGATCAATTGCTTTATAATTTATCATGGATATATTATTTAGACAATGAATATGATAGAGCTTTTGAAGGATTTAATGCTCTATTCCAAAAAAATCCTAGCAACAGTGTAGTATCTTATGCTTTAGGAAATTCGCTTTTACATTTAGATAAAGCTAATTTGGCTAATGGATTTTATAGAAATGCTTTGAGTCAGGTTTTGTCTAAGCGTGATAGATTAGGCAGATTAGAAATGCGTACAGAAAGTGATTTTATATTGATTAGTTATTTAGCAAGCCTTTATAATAATATAGGTGTTTCTTATGCTCATAATGCTACAGTAACAAACACTATTAAAAATGAGCAGGAGGCATTTAAATATTTTGTTTTGGCTAGCGAATATTTTGATCAAGTTAGAACTTCTAATATAGATTTAGAAAGAATGGAAAAAAGAACTATAATGGTTGATAATCAAAATGTTGGTGCGGCTTCTTATAATATAATGGCTGTACAGGGAAATAGAAACTTAAAGAATGCTACAATTATAGATGATTATATACCTAAAGATATGTATTATTTAAGGTAATAAAAATAATAGTTTGGCTGGGTTTATAAATTAAACTCAGCCTTTTTTATAAATTTCTTAGATGAAGTTTGCCGTTATTGTCTATAGTTTTGTTTCCTTTTTTGTACATTATAAATAGATAATTAAAACCTCTTAAATAAAAATTATTTTCTATAGCAGCAATATGATAATTTCCTTTATTTAAGTTTTTATTATGACGTACAACAGATACTATATCTATAGGCATAAAATATTTACTCATAATTTCAAATAGTTTAAATCCGATAGGCATGAATGGAAAACCTTTTTCATAAGAATCTGAAACATATAAAGCCATATACCTGTCTTTTTTCATTATTCTAAATATCTCATTTATGACTTTTTCCATAGCCTCATAATATTCATTTTCTTTTGCGGTTAATTTTCCAATACAATTTTTTTCATCAGAATAGTTAATATGTGTGCTGTAAGGCGGATCTATAAATACAAAATCAACTTTTTCATCTTCTATGGGTATTTTTCTAGCATCCGCTTTAAAAATATCTTTTCTTTGCAATGCTTTCGGATTAATATCATATCCCAAAGCACGTCTGTTCAATTCGCGAGCTACATCGATAGTAGTACCGCTTCCAGCCATAGGGTCAACTACTAAATCTTTTTCTTTAGTATATCTATTAAGCAAATTCCATATAATATATGAAGGTGTTGCTCCTATATAATTCTTATGCTTTTCTTCTTCGCTTTTTAAATACTGCTGAGAAGGATAGTCCCATAATGTTGTTGTTTGTAATTCTAATTTCTTTTTCATATACATTCACTTTTATTATCAAATATATATTTATAATATATATTATAAATATATATTGGCAAGTGTTTATATAAATTAAATACCCTATTATCGTATATATTGTGTATTTTTACCATTTTTTTATTGAAAAAAAGAGTAAAAATGTAATATTATTTATTGATTTAAAAAATTATTTTTATTATACTCTATCTGTACAATATTTTTTTTGGAAATTATTTTGCTAAATAGAGATAATTTATTGATTGTTACTAATAATGATAAAGTTATTAACAAATATAAAGAATATTATACTATAGACTATATAAGCAGTGAAAGTATGTATGATGTTTTTGTAAAAGTTAGAGACTTTATACATAATGGATATAATTTACTAACTCATCCTATGAGCGGAAGTCTAAAGTCAAATCAGACACCTTATAAATCTATTTTGATAAAAAAGGGTGTTAATATTAATTTTGCTGATTTGCAGTTGATAGAAAGTGCTATAGATAATTATAATAAATTTATAAAAAATAGAAACCTTACTAATTGGCCGGAAAACATTAAAGAAGATTTTAAAACAGTTGATTTATCTTTAATAGAGTCTTGCTTTAGTAAAAATTTGCCGTTATATTAAAATTTTATGTAGGAAGGCTTATATGAAGGATATAAATGATGAGAGGTATAATTATATTAGAAATATCATTTTGATATTTAGGATGCCTATATCTTTTTCTATATATTCTAATAATAATATAGCAAAATATTCTATTTTAATTTTTGTTTACATCTCAATTGTGTATTTATCTAATATCTTATCAAATGTATTAATTAATATTTATGTGGGATTTTTATTATTCTTTATAATATTCATAAAAAGTATTATTAGAATTAATAATAAAAAAATAATAAAGGAGGAATAGTTCATGAAGTTAGAACTAGGTAAAATTTTTATTAAAGATGTTCAATTTTCTGACAAAATGAAAGTCGAGAATGGGGTTCTTTATGTTTGTGCTAAAGACATAGAAGAACTTGTACTTCAAGATGATAGAATAATATCAGTTAAAGTTGAACTTGCTAGGCCTGGCGAATCTGTACGTATAGCTCCAGTAAAGGATGTTATTGAGCCACGTGTAAAAGTAAGCGGCGGCGGCGGAATATTCCCAGGTATTATTAACAAAGTTAAAGAGGTTGGAAGCGGAAGAACACATGCTTTAATAGGTGCTTGTGTTGTAACATGCGGACGTATAGTTGGATTCCAAGAAGGTATTATCGATATGTCTGGAGAAGCTGCTAAATATACTCCATTCTCTCAAACAAACAATGTATGTATTGTTATAGAGCCTAAAGAAGGTTTAGAAACTCACAGCTATGAAGAAGCTGGAAGATTAGCTGGTTTGAAAGTTGCTAATTTCATTGGTGAAGCTGCTAGAAATTTAACTCCTGATGAAGTTGTTACTTATGAAACTAAACCATTAGCTCAGCAGATAGCTCAGTATCCTGATTTACCTAAAGTTGGATATATACACATGCTTCAGTCTCAAGGATTATTGCATGATACATATTACTATGGTGTTGATGCTAAACAGATGGTTCCTACATTTATGTATCCAACAGAAATTATGGACGGTGCTATTGTAAGCGGAAACTGCGTTGCTCCTTGCGATAAAGTTACTACTTATCACCATTTCCATAACCCTGTAATTGAAGATTTATATAAAAGACATGGTAAAGATTTAAACTTTATAGGTGTTATATTAACTAATGAAAATGTATTCTTAGCTGATAAAGAAAGATCTTCTGATATGGTTGCTAAATTAGCAGAATTTTTATGTTTAGATGGAATTATTATAACAGAAGAGGGATATGGTAATCCTGATACTGACCTTATGATGAACTGTAAAAAAGTTGCTCAAAAAGGTATTAAAGTTGTACTTATCACAGATGAATTCCCAGGCAGAGATGGTAAATCTCAGTCTCTAGCTGATACTACTCCGGAAGCTGATACATTAGTTTCTTGCGGTAATGGTAATGTTATTATTAATTTCCCTAAAATGGATAAAGTTATCGGTACTTTAGATTTCGTTGAAACTATGATAGGTGGATATGAAGGCAGTTTAAAACCAGATGGAAGTATAGAGGCTGAATTACAAATCATTATAGCTTCTACTATTGCTAATGGCTTTAACAAACTTTCTGCTAAAGGTTATTAATTTTTATTAAAACTTTAAGGAGAGAATGATTTATGAGTAAAAAAATAGTTATACATTATATGAACCAATTCTTTGCCGGTATCGGAGGTGAAGAAAAGGCTGGTATAGCACCAGAAATTAGAGAAGGTGTTATAGGACCTGGTGCTGCTTTAGCTAAAGAACTAGGCGATGGTTATGATGTAGTTGCTACTGTTATTTGCGGTGACAACTATTTCGGTGAGCATATTGATGAAGCTAAAGAAACAATTATTAAAATGATTGAAAAATATAAACCAGATTTATTTATAGCTGGTCCTGCATTTAATGCCGGACGTTATGGTGTAGCTTGCGGCGGTATATGTCTTGCTGTTGAAGAGCATTTCAAAATTCCTGTTGTTACTGCTATGTATAAAGAAAATCCTGGTGTTGATATGTACCGTAAAGATTTATACATAATAGAAACTAAAGATTCTGCTGCTGATATGAAAAATTCTATACCTAAAGTAGCAGCATTAGCTAAAAAATTAGTTTCCGGCGAAGAAGTTCAAGGTCCTGCTGTAGAAGGTTATTTTGAAAGAGGAATAAGAGTAAACTACTTCAATGAAGTACGCGGTTCTACTCGTGCTGTTGACTTGTTGGTTAGAAAAATAAAAGGCGAAAAGATAGAAACAGAATATCCTATGCCTTTCTTTGATAAAGTTCCTCCTGCTGCAGCTATTAAAGATATGAGTAAAACAAAAGTTGCATTTGTTACTTCCGGCGGTATAGTTCCTGTAGGTAACCCAGATAGAATAGAAAGCTCTAGTGCTACTAAATATGGTATTTACAGCATTAAAGATAAAAAATCTATGGATAAAAAAGACTTCATGACTATACACGGAGGATATGACAGAGCATTTGTTTTGGAAAATCCAAATCTTGTTATACCTTTGGATGTTATGAGAGAAATAGAGGCAGAAGGCGGTATAGGCGAATTAGCTGATTACTTTGTTACTACTACAGGTACAGGTACTTCTACTGGAAACGCTAAACGTTTTGGTGAAGAATTTGTTAAAAAATTATTAGCTGACGGAGTTCAAGCAGTAATACTTACATCAACCTGAGGAACTTGTACACGTTGCGGTGCAACGATGGTAAAAGAAATTGAACGTGCTGGTATTCCAGTAGTTCACGTGGCTACAGTAGTGCCAATATCTTTAACTATAGGAGCTAACAGAATAGTTCCTGGTGTTGGTATACCATATCCATTAGGTAATCCTCCTTTGGGTGAAGAAGCCAGCAAAAAAATAAGACGTTCTATGGTTGAGAGAGCTTTAAAAGCTTTACAGACTGAAGTTACTGAGCAAACTGTATTTGAAAATTAATACTTAATTATAGTTGTTTTGAACCACTCTGTATATAAAAAATTTTATATATGGGGTGGTTTTATAATATTATTGATATTTTTTATATTTGTAGTATTATTAACTTAGATCCATTTGCTAATTTTTAATGGAGAGGATATTTATGAAAAAATGTAAAGAATTATTTATCAATAATTTTAATTTATCTGTTTCTGTATCATTATTAGCTATTTCAGGAATTATTTTCTTTATTTCTTCTTTTCAAGTAGTTTCTATTATAATATTTGCTTTTTTATTATTAGTAATATTTTCTTTTGTGAAAAAACCTAATTCAGTAAAAGATAAAAATAAAGCAGAAAAAGAAAATATAGATAGTAATAAAATGGATGATGATACAATTAATGAGTTTTTTTATGATGATATAATGAAAAAGGCTATATATAATATTAAAGATTATGATTTTGTATTAATAATTCAAGATACTGTTAATAATATAAAAGAAGTTTTAAATTGTATAAGCGGAAATAAAAGCTATATTAGAATGCATAATTCTATAACAGATTACTATATTCCTACTATTAGTAAATTTATTTATACTTACGTGGATTTGGATAATTGTTCTATGGAGGAGAGAAATAAGGATAGAGTTAGATTAGAAATAAAAAGATCCATATGTGCTATTAACTATGGATTTGACAGAATGAAAAGAAATATTGATACTAATATTTTAATAGATATAAACAGTGATATAAGTGTTTTGAAGGCTATGCTTTTAAAAGACGGACTTGTTAAAGAGAAAGATTTTTAAAAATAGGATATTAAATATAATGAAAAAAAGAATTTATGCTATATTATTTTCTGCATTATCTCTTTTCTTTGCTGGTATAGGAATACAGAAATTTTATTTGGGACAGATAAAAAGGGGTATATTATATGTATTGTTTTTTTGGACATTTATTCCCTATTTGTTATGTATTATAGATTTACTAAAATTTATATTTATGAGTGATGAACAATTTAATTTAAAATACAATAGAGATTATTATAATGAAATAAATTATAAAGAAAATTATTATGATGATAGTAATGTATTAGAAGCAGAATATAGTTATACTTCTGATACTGATAAAGAAAGAAATGATAATGGTGTAATTTCAGAGGCTTTAAATTATTATAATTTAATAAATGATAGTGTTAAAAATATTAAGGATTATGAATTTGCTTCTTATGTAAAACAATTAAATGCTTTATTTAAAGATATTATAAATAAAGCTTCAGAATGCGATGATGAAGAGAAGAGTTATAATATTAAAAAAGATTTGGAACATATGATAGAGTATAATATACCTACAACATTAAAACTTATAAATTATTATGTAGATTTAGAAGATTCAAATGCAGATAATATAAATAATGTTAAGAAAGGAATAAAAGAATCTATTGCAGCAGTTATAGAATTTTTGAAAAATGTTTTAAATAAAATACATGAAAATGATATTATGGATATAAACAGCGATATAGATGTATTAAAAACAACTTTAAGAAATAATGGATATATGTAAGATTTTGTAAAGGAGATTGTGCAGTGGATAGCGATGGTGTTTATAAAAGAGTTAATATAAATAAGGTAATAAAAAACATTCAAAAGAATAATTCAAATTTAACAGATAGCAAAGCACAGGAGATAGCCTATGCTATGATAAAAGAGCTTAATAAAAAAGTTTCTTCTATGGTAGCAGATTTTGAGAATGGGGAAGGGGATTTTATGGCTTGTTATTTTGATGTTATAGATAAGGTATAAATTATTTATTTTTTATATATAAAGTAATTTTTAAGCTGTTGACTTTTTTATTATAAAGATAAATAATACGTACATTAAAATTTAAAAATAAAGGAGATAATTATGGGAATATCAGATGATATCAAATCAGGTTTTTATGCTGGAATAGGCATGATGTTGAAAGGAAAAGAAAAGCTTGAAGATGCAGCACGCGAGTTTATTAAAGATAAAAATGTAAGTGCTGAAGAGGGAGAGAAATTTGTAAAAGATATGGTAAATAAAGCTACAGAGACAAAAGAAGAAGTTACCCAATTTATTGATGATAGAATACAGCAAGTTATAGATAAAATGGGATATGTTAAAAAAGAAGAATATGAGAGTATGAGAAAAGAATTGGATGAATTAAAATCATCTATAAAAAAAGATCAGCAATAATAATAATAAAACTATGAATATTTAAAAAATAAAAATGCATTATTAAAGTATATGTAAATATATTTTATTAATGCATTTTTTTTGGGAATGAAAATGAATAATATGAAATCTATAAAAAGAGCAAGAGAAATAATTTCTATAATAATAGCCTATGGATTTAGAGATATTATAGATATTACACCAATATTGACAATAATAAAAAATCCTATAAAAAAACTTAATATAAAATATAAAGGAGTTGATTTAAGTAAGTATACAAGAGGCGAGAGAATAAGAATGGCCTGCGAGGATTTGGGTACTACTTTTATAAAATTGGGACAAATATTATCTAATAGAAATGATATACTGCCTAAAGATATTACAGATGAGCTTAGTAAACTTCAAAATCATGTTAAACCATTTGATGAACAAGAGGCTGTAAAGATTATAGAAACAGAGTTAGGCAGTACTATAGATGAAGTATTTGAATCATTTGATACTAAGCCTAAAGCTAGTGCTTCTATATCTCAGGTACATGTTGGTATTTTGAAAAATGGTGAAAAAGTTGCTATAAAAGTGAAAAGACCAAATATAGAAGATAATATACTTACAGATTTAGAGATTATAGTTTGGCTTGCTAATATTATTGAAAAATATAATGAAGAATTTGCTCTTATGAAGCCTCAGAAACTTATTAACGCTTTTAAAAGTCAATTATTGCAGGAGTTAGATTTTAATTTTGAAAAAAATAATACTCTAAAATTTGCCAAATATTTTAGAAATAATAAAAATATAAAAATAGCAAAAGTTTATGAAGATTATAGTACAAAAAATATATTGACTATGGAATATATAGATGGAATAAAAATATCTGATATATCTCCGGATGATACAAGATATGATAGAAAAAAACTAGTTTCTATTGGTATTGATGCTGTGCTTGAACAAATATTTATGCTTGGATTTTTCCATGCTGATCCGCATCCTGGTAATTTAATGGCATTAGAAAATAATGTTTTATGTTTTTTAGATTTTGGAATGGTTGGTTTTATTCCTCCAAATTCAAAGGATGCTTTTTCATCGCTTATTATGAGTATAAATAATGCTGACTATTTAGCTTTATCTAAGGCTATACTTGATTTATGTAATCATGGCGATATGAAAAATATTGAAGAATTTAATATGTCCATATTTATTTTAGTAAATAAGTATATAGATATGTCATTAGATAATATTAATATAGAAAATGTATTTAATGAACTTATCACTATAATAAGAGAATTTAAATTAAGTTTGCCTAGTAATATTATGCTTTTGATAAAATCTTTAATTGTTCTTGAGGGAGTTGGAAGGAATTTAGATAAAGATGTAAAACTGATAGAACATATAAAGCCTTTTGCTTTTAAATATGTTAAAGAACAAATAAAACCTCATAATCTATTAAGAGAAGCTAAAAATATAATAGGAGATTATTCTAATGCTTTAAGAAATCTTCCTTCAAATTTATCAGATTTAGTATCAGTAATAAGAAAAGGCAGTATGAAGATACAGCTTGAGCATAAAAAACTTGAATCCTTATCTAATACTCTTGATAATTTGGCAGACAGATTAAGTTATTCTATAGTATTAGCTTCTCTAATTATGGCTAGTGCTTTAATTATTACAAGTAAAATACCTCCATTGTTCCATGGTACATCTGTTATAGGTATGATAGGTTTTGGTGTTTCAGGAATAATGGGATTTATAATGATAATCAGCAGAGTAATAAATAAATATTTTAAGAAGAAAAAGAGATAATAAGATAAAATTAAAGCCTCCGTAAGGAGGCTTTTTAATTAAGCTCCGAGAACAGGGCTCGAACCTGCGACCCGGTGATTAACAGTCACCTGCTCTACCGACTGAGCTATCTCGGATTGTTTTTAATGTTTGAATATTATAGCATAATAAAAATAAATGTCAATACCTATTTGCATATTTTTTTATTTATATGTGCTAAAATATTCAAGTATTTCTGCATACTTTGAAGACTTATTTCCAGATAATACCAAATATTGGTTTAAATATTCATAAACTTTTTTTCCATATTCTTTTTCTTTATCTAAATCATTCTTTTTTACAGCTTCATCGTATTTCATTTTATATCTTGTAGCTAGGGCATAATTAGAATTTGGTTCAGCTCTTAATTCTAAAGCTTTTGTGTACAATTCTATTATCTTATCTTCTTTATATTCTTTTTCCAAATATATTGCTCCATACATATATATATCGCCTAATTTAGGGTATGACGGATGAGCTTTTAAAGCCTTCATACCTTTGGAATCTAGTAAGCTCAGATAAGATTTTAATTTTGAATATGCATTCAAGCTGCGGTCAAAATCAGCTAATGTTCTTGCATAACCAACAGCTTTGTCTAATTCCTGATCGTTACTAGGGGTTACAGGTATGTTCAAATCGTCTTGTGCAAATATTGTAATTGCAGTAAATAATATTGCTAAAATTATTTTTATTTTCACTTTCGCTCCAAATATTTAAGATTTTATTATTTTTTATTATCGTAAAATATAAAATCTACTAAAATTAAAAAAGTAAAAAAATTATTATTACTTATTGACAATAAAAGTATTTGTTCTATAATATTTTGTGAAAAATATAAAATTATGGAGATATTTATGGCTACAAAAAAAACAGAAAAAAAATCTGAAGACACCCCTAAAAAGAAAACAGCTGCTACAAAAAAGACTACCTCTACAACTAAAAAAGCTGCTGTTAAATCAGCCGCTACTTCTAAAAAAACTACTACCGCTAAAAAAACAGTTTCTAAGAAAAAAGCTGCAAATGAAGATGTAAAAAATGTAAAAGAAGAAGTAAAAAAAGAAAATTATATACCAGATGAAGTTGATATAGTTAGAGAATTGCCTGATAGATATAATGAAACTAAATTAGTATTAATGATGCGTGATCCGGAATGGTGTTTTTTTTATTGGGACATTTCAGATAATGATATAGCCTATCACTCTTTAAAAAATAAAAGAATATCTGTGAGAATATTCCATGTATTTGGATATGATGTAACTAATGGAGAAATTCATAAAGAAATAGAAGTAAATTATATTTATGGCGACAGATATGTTAATTTAGCTATGCCTCATGCTTATTTTATAGGGGAACTAGGCTATTATGATGAAAATAATAGATTTATAGTTTTGGCTAGAAGCAATATGATATATGCACCTAGAGATTCTATAAGCAATGTTTATGATGAAGAGTGGATGGTTAATGATGAAATTATTAAGCTTTTAAAATCTCCTAAAGCTTTAAGAGAAAGTTTGTCTTCTGCTACTATATTTGAACTTATAGATTTGAGAAGACATCATCTTGCCGGATCTTCATCTTCACTTTTCTTGAAAAAGAATTAAAAAATTATTTTATTATCTGATAATTGAGCGGTATTAATTAATATATATATGCTTATTAATTTTTCTGTTTTTGTTTTGCTGACTCTGTAAATTAAATTTTAATTAATGCCGCTAAAAATAATATATATAGCGGAGAATCTATAAGAATTGAAAATAGATGCCTGCTTGTTATAATCTTTTTTTTCATTACCATAAAAGAAATTATACTGCTGTATATTATTGGTATAAAATATTTCAATTTGTTTATTTCTAGTGGAAATTTATTTGTAATGATACCTGCTATCATGAATAATATTAGTATAAGAGGTATTGTTCTTGTTATAATGGCTAATTTGCTTGAATCTATATATGTTGTTAAAGTTACAGCTCCTGCTATTTTATCACTTTGAGAAAATTTTATTTCTATTAATGCCTGTCTTATAAACATAAATAAAAATACTATAGCAGCAGAAAATGAATATGAAAAAGGTTTTTCGTTTATAATATCTCTATTCATTATAAATATAGAACCATTCATTAATACTGTAACAGCTACAGATATAACTATTGCTTTAAATGGTATAAGTTTTTTAAATAATTTAAAAAATATAGATGATTCAAATCTTGATTTATTTTCAAAACTGATATTATAGCCTATTCCAAGCAGGCTGGATAGTATTGAGAGCATTAATATTCCTACACTCATTTTATATGAAAAATAAAACATCAATAATGCACTTATTACTATTAATGACATAAAAAATATTTTGTTTTTCTGATAAAATAGGTATCTTCTTTTATCACTTATCTTGATGGTATAGTTGCTGTATCCATTTCCTAAACTCATATATAGATAGTATAAAGCTATTATTATTCCTATTTGAAATTGAAACAGCTGAGATAATATATCGTATATTGCATAGGACATTAAGAAAGCACCTAAAGAAAAGAATATATATCCATAATTTAAAAAATCAAAAATTTTAGAGAAAAATTTTGTTATAGGACCTGAATACTTATCTTTTATAGTCTGAGCAACATCTTCTATAAGCCAATCAGGAGTAGATGCTCCGGCCATAATTCCTACGTTCTTATATTTAGATAAATCGAGTTTTTCTAAATCTTCTTTAAATTCTACATAAAATGCAGGTTTTATTGATGATGCTATTTTGTATAAATTTCTAGTATTGCTGCTCTCAGAACCTCCTATTACTAATACAACATCATTCCTTTTTGCTATTTCTAAAACTTCAGTTTGTCTTTGTTCTGTAGCTTCGCAAATTGTATTCTTTATTATTATTTCTTCAGTATCTTTATATTTTTCCTGAATTTTACTTACAAATTTATCAAATACATTTTTTTGTAAAGTGGTTTGAGCTACTATTAAAGTTTTTTTATTATCTTCAGGTAATTTGTCAATATCTTCATCTTGATATACTACATAAACATCATTTGCATATCCGCAAACACCAATAATTTCAGGATGATTAGGGTTTCCTATTACTATAACTCTATAACCAAGCGAACTATGTTTTTTTACTAATCCTTGAATTTTTGCTACATATTTACATGTAAGATTGACTATTTTTTTAGCATGACTTGAAAGAGCTTCTCTTCTGCTTGGAGAAATTCCATGAGCTCTGACAATAACAGTTTTTCCATCCAAAACAGACATATCCTCATTATCTTCATAAGTCTTAACACCAATATTTTCCAACATATCAAGAGTTTGAGGATTATGTATTAAATGTCCGTCTATATATATATCATTATTATTTTTAGCTGCCTGAGAAAATGTATTTTCTACAGCATATTTTACACCGTCACAAAAACCTGCAAATTTACCTATATCTACGTTCATTATTTTTGAAATTTATTTAGCTTTAACTACTTTATTGCCTTTTATACATTTTGTGCAAACTAATGCTTTTTTTACAGTACCATTTAATTCTATTTTTATATTTTGTAAATTAGCATTAAAAGAGCGTTTAGTTTTTATATTAGAATGGCTTACACTATGACCATTTTGTTTTCCTTTTCCGCAAATTTCACATACTCTTGCCATAATTTCCTCCAAAATTAATGATAGTTTATAGTTCAGAAGATTATATTATAAAATTTCATTCTAGTCAATAGATTCGGCAAAAATTATAGTATATTTTCTTTATTTTCTAATTGCTACGAATAGTACATTATTTGTCATAATGCTATAATTTTTATAACAAAAAAAATAAAAAATAATATAGCCATTGATTATATTTAAATATGTAGTATAATATTTGGTATTAATTAAATGATTTTAATACCTAAATAGGAGAGATATATGCCCCCAAGATCAAAATTAGGTGAGATACCTAGACAAGAAATGCCTGCTAGAAGTCCTGAAGAAAGAAGAAAAGACTTTAAAGAGGTTCCTTTGGGATATACTGAAGAACAAGCATATCAAGAATCTTTAAGATGTTTGGATTGTAAAGTTCCTCATTGTATGGAAGGTTGTCCTGCTAAAGTAAAAATACCTGAATTTATAGGGCTTATTGCAGAAAAGAAATTTTTAGAAGCTGCTAAAAAAATTAAAGAAACTAATGCTTTACCAGCAGCATGCGGAAGAGTATGTCCTCAGGAAGAACAATGTGAAGAAAGATGCGTTGTTGGTAAAAAATTTGAGCCTGTTGCTATTGGTAAATTAGAAATGTTTGTTGCTGACTATGAGAGAAAGCATGCTAGACATGAAGATTTGAAAGTAGAAAAAAATGGTAAAAAAGTATGTATCATAGGTGCTGGTCCTGCAGGTTTAGCTTGTGCTGGAGACTTAATTAAATTAGGTTATGATGTTACTGTATTGGAAGCATTGCATACTATTGGCGGTGTATTAATGTATGGTATTCCGGAATTCCGTTTGCCAAAAGAGTTAGTTGCTCATGAAGTGGAAAACCTTAAAAAAGACGGTGTTAAATTCAAAATAAATGAAGTTGCCGGTATATCTTTAGATTTCCATGAATTAAGAAAAGAATATGATGCTATATTTCTAGGTACAGGAGCCGGTCTTCCTGCTTTCTTAAACATCCCAGGAGAACATTTCTGCGGAGTTTATTCAGCAAATGAATATTTAACACGTGTTAATTTAATGGGAGCTTATAAATTCCCTGAAGTTGATACTCCGGTTATAAAACATAAAAAAGTAGCTGTATTAGGCGGCGGTAACGTAGCTATGGATGCATGCAGAACTGCTGTTAGATTAGGTGCTGAAAAAGTATATATTGTTTACAGAAGAACAGAAAAAGAACTTCCTGCTAGATTAGAAGAAATTCACCATGCTATGGAAGAAGGTGTTGATTTTAGATTCTTAAGAGCACCTTTAGAAGTTATTGCTGATGAAAATGATAATGTTACAGCTATAAGAACTCAAGTTATGGAGCTTGGAGAAGCTGATGCTGATGGAAGAAGAAAACCTGTTCCAGTTGAAGGTAAAACAGAGGATATAGAGGTTGATGCCGTTATAGTAGCTATAGGTACTACTCCAAATCCTTTAATTTCAAGAAAAGTACCAGAATTACAGATTACTAAAAAAGGTACTTATGTTATAGATGAAGAAACAGGTGCTACTTCTATGGAAGGAGTATTTGCAGGCGGAGATGCTGCCCGCGGTGCTGCTACAGTTATCCTTGCTATTGGCGATGGTAAAAGAGCTGCTGCTGGAATAGATAAATATTTGTCTAATAAATAATGAAAAATTAGATATATTTTTATTATAGCCTAGTGATAAATATCATTAGGCTTTTTCAATATAAAAATATTAAAAAAGTAATAAACTATACTTGACTTTTATATTATTAGTACTAATATGTTAACTATTGGGGCTTTTTTATTTAAAAAACTAATAATGGTTTTTTCTTATTTAAATAATTATGGTTTTATATTAAAAGCTGTAAAATATATTTTATAAATATTAGGAGGATTAATCCAATTATGAATTTGAAAATTCAAATAGCTTTTATAACCTTACTAGCTTTTATTATCATGTCCTGCGGAGGTTTACCAGTAAAAGAATATGAAAGAGTAACAGCTCTTAGAGATACTGTGGTAAACAAATATACTGAAATAAAAACTTTTGCTCCTGAGGATTTTGAAATAGCAGAAAAAGGTTATGCAGAGGCTGACATTATAATGAAAGAAGAAAATAAAGATGAGGCAAAAAAGGCTAAAGAATTATTGTTAGCAGCAGAGACTAATTATAATTTAGTACTAGACAAAGGATTGCCTCCATATTCTGAAATTCTCAAAAAACAAACAGATGAAAGTGCTACAAATGCTAGAGAAATAAAAGCAGGTGTAATGTATACGGATGAATTTAATAAAGCTGAGTCTCTATATGAAGAAGCTAATGCATTATATACTGCTGAAACAAAAGATTATAAAGTTATGGTAGATAAACTTTATCAGGCTAAAACTGCATATATAGATTTATACAATAAAACTAAAGAGCAATATGATAGGAGTGATGAGGCTTTGAAAAAAGTTAAAGAACGTTTAGCTGAATTAGAAAAGATGATGAAAGAGATAGAAGCCTTTGAACAAGAACAGAATTAATTTAAGGAGTAAACAATGAAAATTAAAAAAATAATAGCTACTATAGCTTTATTATCTTTTACATGGTCTGTTCTTCCTGCCCAAACTTATGAAGATGCTGCTAGAATGACTGAAGAAGCAGATAATCTTCAAAATGAAGGACAGTATCAGCAATCTTATGATAAATCACAAGAAGCATCTGATACTATTGATAAAGCTACAATAGCTATTTTTTATAGATTAATGAATGCTAGAATTAATAAAACTAAAAAAGATGCTGATGCAGCTATAAAAGAAATAAATCAAATAGGTGCCGCTTCTGATAATCAATTTAAAGCTAAATATCAAGAAGCTCTTAAATATTTTGAAGAAGGTAATGCTAATATAGGAAATGTACCTGGTCCTAATGATGTTGCTCAAAATGAAGAAGAGTTAACATCAGCTTCTAATACATTTACAAGTGTTTTAGAATCTTTTAATAAAGCTTTAACATCTGCTAATAATGTTAAAGAAGGATATTTAGGAAGAGAAAGAGATACAGCTTCTAAAGCTATAGCTAATGCTAAAGGAAAGTATAATTCTGCTTTAGGAAAAAGTATAAAAAAAGGTGATAATAATGATAAAGCTGTTTCCGGAGCTTTAGCAAAAGCTGATGAGGCATTAAAATCTGATAATTTTGCAAGTGTTCAGCAAAATGTTGCTGCTGCTCTTGCTGGTATAACTAAAGCGGAAGCAGATGCTAAGAAAGCTGCAGAGGCTGCAGCTGCAAAAGCTAGAGCAGAGGCAGAAGCTAAGAGAAAAGCAGCTGAAGAAGCTAGAAGAAAAGCAGAGGCTGAGGCAAAAGCTAAAGCAGAAGCAGAAGCTAAAAGAAAAGCCGAAGAGGAAGCTAAGAGAAAGGC
>NZ_CALXRN010000236.1 GCF_944390595.1 uncultured Brachyspira sp.
CTATATCTATACAGAACAAAATAAAAAATGGGATTATCTCCCACGAATAACCCCATTAATTTAATAAATGAACAAATAACTACTTTTTGTTAAAGTATAAAATTTAAAAACCGATAATTAATATGCGATAAGGGAAAGAATACACTTTATCCCTGTACATTTAAAGCACCGCCTGTAATTTTCGGCTCTACTTCTATAGTTGATGTATTATCAGAAAAATTACTTCTGACAGTAACATTTACCCCGCCTATTGACGTAACATAAGTATTAGTTGTGTCAGTCGTCGTAATAGCTGTAACCATATTTGTAAACTCCTTTTTAAATATAGCTTTGTTCTTAAGATAATTATACATTATAATAAAAAATTCACAAATAGAAAATTATCTTTTTTTGAGTAATTTTTACAGTATAAATATCACTATCAAATTTAAAAAATCTATATCCGATATATTTATAAAAATTACGGAAAAAACATGATATATAATATATGGAATAGAAGATATACAGGATCAAAATACAAATTATCAAATTGGATAAAAGAATTAATAATTAATAACTGTTATGGAGATTCATTTTGTGATTTATTTGCTGGAACAGGAATAATATCATATAAAATGTTAGAACAATATAAAACTATACATTTAAATGATATCTTATTCTCAAATGAATTAATATATAAAGCATTTTTTTATAATGCTGAATATGATATAAATAAATTAATTTATACAAAAAACTATTTCAATAATATAGAAATAAATGATGATAATTATATTTCAAATAATTTTGGAAATAAATTTTTTTCAGTTAATGATTCTAGAAAAATTGGATATATAAGAGAATATTTAGAAATAAATAGAAATGATTTTTCAGATAAAGAATATTATATATTATTAGCTTCTTTAATATATTCTTTTGATAAAATAGCAAATACAGTTGGTCATTATGATGCTTATATAAAAAATAAAGAGATTAAAGATAAATTTGAATTTAATCTTATAAAACCATATAATACTAATATGAATAATATAATAATATCAAGAAAATATGCAAATGAATTGGTAACAACTACTAATGAAGATATAATATATATTGATCCCCCATATAATTCTAGACAATATAGTAGGTTTTATCACATATTAGAAAATATAACTATGTGGAAAAAACCAAAATTATTTGGTACAGCATTAAAACCAGCACCAGAAAATATGAGTAACTATTGTAGAAATTCTGCTAAAAAAGAATTTAATGATTTAATAGAAAAATTAAACTGTAAATATATTATAGTATCATATAATAATACATATAATTCAAAAAGTAAATCATCTGAAAATAAAATATTATACAATGATATAATTAATATTCTAAATAACAAAGGAAAAGTAAAAATATTTGATATAGATTATAAATTTTTTAATGCAGGAAAAACAAATTTTACTAATCATAAGGAATTTATTTTTTTAGTTAAGGTTTTTTAAATGAATAAAAAAATAATAAGATCACCTTTATTTTATGTTGGAGATAAATTTAAATTAATACCCCAATTAAACAATATATTTCCAAAACAAATAGATACATTTATAGAACCATTTTGTGGAGGCGGTAGCGTATTTTTAAATATAAATGCTAATAAGTATATTGTAAATGATATAGATAAATATGTAATTAAATTACATAATTTTTTATTATCATATATAAATAAAGAAGATTTATTTTTTTCAGTAATAAAACAAAATATAGATAAGTATCGACTATCTGCAACATATTTAGGAAAAAATGTCCCATATGAATTAAAATACAAATTTAAAAAAACATATTTTGCAAAATATAATAAATTTGCATATGCTAATATGCGTAAAGATTTTAACAAAAATAAAGAAGATATTATGTTACTATATATGTTAATTATTTATGGGTTTAATAGAATGATTAGATTTAACTCTAATGGTGATTTTAATTTACCAGTTGGAAATGTAGATTTTAATAAAAATGTTGAAAATGCTATAATAGATTATTTTAATAATGTAAAAAATAAAAATATATTATTATATAATTTAGATTTTGAAAATTTTTTAAATAATATAGATTTTAAAAAAAATGATTTTATATATCTAGATCCACCATATTTAATTACGTATAGTGAATATAATAAAAATTGGAATGAAAATGATGAATTGAGATTAATAAATACTTTAGACAAGTTAAATAAAAAAAATATTAAATTTGCTGTATCAAATATTTTATGGCATAAAAATAGATATAATTGTATTTTTAATGAATGGGCACAAAAGTACAATATAATAAATATTTCTAGTAACTACATAAGTTACCATGATAATACTAATAAAAATTCTATAGAAGTATTGGTAAAAAATTATTAAATATAAAGAATAGGAAAAATTATGTCTAAAGAACGAAAAAAAGAACTTAAACCATTATCATTTTCAACTACTATACGTAACCCAGAGAGAATAATTGATTTTTTAAGATGTATATTGGAATATGAAGGAAAAATATTAACTAATCAATTAATAAATGAAATAGTAAAAAATATTTTAAAAAATAAAGTATATAGAACAAGATATATAGATCATAATGCAGAATTAAAAAATATATATAATTCTGAAGAAACTTTTACAGAGGCACAACTAGATGAAATAATAAAAAACAGTATACAGGACCATAAAGAAACAGGTTTTGATAATGGTTGGCCTTCGAGATTTGATACTTGGTATAAACTACCAAAAGAACTTGGATTTATATATTATAGAATGAATGAACAGATTATTATATCTAGCACTGGACATATGTTAATAAATGCTATGAATGATGAAAATCCAAATAATCAAAAAAAACAAGATATTTTTTTGAATGCTATGATGAAATATCAAACAAATAATCCTTTTAGAAAAAATAAAATATCTAATTCTCCATTAATATTATTACTTAATACTATTAAACTATTGAAAGAAGATAATGAAGAAAATGATGCTGGAATATTTAGGAATGAAATACCTCTATTAATATGTTGGAAAGATGATGATTATAATTCTCTATATAAACTAATAAAAAAAATACGACAACAGTATAAATATAATTATGGAGATGAAATCATATATGAAATATGCCTATCACTTTTGGGAGCTAATAAAGAAAAAAATGCTAAAAGATTTAAAATAACTCAAATAACAAATGAAGCTGTAGATGACTTTATAAGAAAAATGAGAATAACTGGTGTTATATCGTTAAGAGGAAATGGTAGATTTATAGATTTTAATACATTTAAAATTGACACAATAAATTACGTTCTCAAAAATTATAGCCAATATAAAACATTTACAGATGAAAAAGATTTTTTTCAATATATGGGAAGCATTGATAGTAATATACTAAAACCATATAAAATAGATGTTAATAGAATAAATAACATAAAAATGTCTGCATTAGAGAAATGGGCTAAAAAATTATCAAAAAAAGATATTATTGATGAATTAAAAATATTATTAAAAAAACAAGAAACAAAAAATAGTGTACTAAAATTTATCAATAAACCAACAAGACTTGAATTTTTAACTAGTGTTTATTTAAAACAACGCTTTACAACATTAAAAATATGCCCAAATTATAGTATAGATGATGAAGGATTACCAACATTCACCGCTGCTGGAAACATGGCTGACATAGAGTGTTTTGATAGGGATGGTAATCAGCTTGTTGAAGTTACATTAATTTCATCTAGAAATCAATCTATAATAGAAGTACCTGCTATAAAAAGGCATTTAGAAGAATCTATAAAAACATTTAACAAAGATCAAACTTTTTCTATATTAATTGCTCCTATAATTCACGAAGACACTAAATTACTTATTGGTTATATAAAATATCAACATAATTTAACAATTATACCATTGACAATTACAGAATTTATATCAAGGTTACAACAATGCGAAAATATATTAGAAATATTAAATACCATTTCTTAGTAAAATTCTTACAAAACAGTATTAAATTAATGCATAATATTTATGCGTTTAGGAAATTTGCTAAAGGGGCTTAAATTAATAATTCTTTATGTTATAATTAAAATATAAAATATTGGGGTTTATTAATGAATAAAAAATTTTTCGCATATATAGAATATGATAAAGAAACTAATGTTTATGTGGGATATATTCCTTCAATAGTAGGTGCACATACTCAGGCTGACACTTTGGAAGAATTGCATATAAAATTAAAAGAAGTTCTTGATTTATGCCTTGAAGAAATGGACAATGAAGAAAAAAATGCTATTCCAGAGTTTGTAAAAGTGGAAGAAATAGAGCTTGTATGAGTAAGCTAATTTTGAAAGAGGCAAAAACTATAGAAAAGTTACTGCTTTTATTAGGATTTGTTAAGCAAAGGCAAAAAGGAAGTCATGCTTTTTATAAACATGAAGACGGAAGATCTACTGTTATTCCTTTTCACTCAAGCAAGGTAATATCAAGACCTCTTATGAGAAAAATATTAAATGAAATAAATCTTGATGTGGAAGAATACAATAATTTGATAGAAAAACTGTAATAATCCAAATTATTTATTAATTAAATATTTTGAAAGTATTTGATTAGCTATTTCTGATATTGAGGTTTCTGACTGCTTTGATAAAATTTCCAATTCGGATAATATTTTTTTATCTAAATAAATAGGAGTTTCTATATCTTCGCTACTAATAAAAAATTTTCCGTTTTCAAAATATGTAATTCTCTGAGCTTTTGAAAAATCATATTCTTTTTTTATATCACTCATAATCCCCCCTATTATAATATTGATTAATTTCATTTTTAGTGGCATACCTTGCTGATATGATTCTTATAACTTCTTCAGCTGAATTTTTTGTTCTATCTGTATGAATAACAACAACAATAAACTTTCCTTTAATATTACCCATCGTAATAAATCTATCTTCATAATAAGAATGTTCTTCATCTTTCATAATGAGAGCATTTTTATCTGAAAAAACATATATTGCATCTTCAAATGAAATTTTATGTTTTTTAATATTGATAAGATTTTTATTGTTATCCCATTCAAATTTTATCATAATATTATTTTATATTATTAAACTATAATATCAATAGAATGAATTAATTTATTTCTTCCTAGGTAAATGCTTTATTACCTGACCTTCAAGCTGAATTGATTTCTGTTTAGTGTCGTATCCTAAAATTTTACCGTAAACTTCTATATAATTTTTAGCTTCCAATTTTACAGTTACATTCACTATTAAATCAGCAACACCTGCTATGTTCTTATCTTCATTGTCATAAACTAATATTCTAGCTCTCTTTTTAGGAACCCCGTCTATATTAGTCTGACTTATAGTGTTTACATCAGCTTTCCATTTTATGTATCCGCCGTTGTATAGATCATAGTTTTCAACTACCGTGAGATAATCAGGACTTTCTCTGAATATATTATAATCCGGTGCTATTACAAAGTTTTTTAATACTCTGAATCTCTCTTTTAAATATTCGTTTATATCACTTTTTAATGCCCCGTTTATTATCATAACAGCTTCATTAACAGATGCACTTCTCATATTATTCTTAGCTTTATCAAACATCTCAGCAACTTCACGAGGCGAGTATGTAGGACTTTGAGCACTCTCCTGTATTTTACCGTCTTCAAGCCCTTCAAATAAATATACATTCTCAAGTTTTTCTCTTAATTCCTTCTGATCTTTATCAAGAAGAACATATCTTATTTTAGGATAAACTCTGTCTATTACTAAATATGAACCAAGAGTAAGTATAAATGCTATAGGTATAAGAAGTAAAAACTTAGATACAGATATCCTTTTCTTTCCAAGCAAATAAGCTCTAGGATTAATCTCATCCCCTTTGGCATTATTAGTTAAAAATCTTATTCTTTCAAGATTATCTTTAGCTACTTTATTCTCCGGTTCTAAATCTAATATTCTAAAATATTCTCTTAAGGCATTTTCTCTGTGTCCATTATGCAAACTAATATACGCTTTAGCAAGCATAGCACTAATACAGAAACTATCTTCTCTGAGAGCCTTTCTTGAAACTTCTTCAGCACCATAAAAATCTTTTAAGAAAATATCAGCAAATGCCAGCATAGCATAAGCATCAGCATCATGGGTAATTCTTGATTTATTATTGAGAATAAATTCTTTTGCTTTTTTATACTTCTTCTTTTTTATTAAAGTATAAGCCGTATAAGCTATTTTGCTTTTCATATATAAATGATAATCCTGTATTTAAAGTGTTAACATAATTATCGGTATTATGATAACTTACATTAACACTTTTTTAATTTATAAAATAATAAAGGACAGCAAATATGCTGCCCTATTTTATATAAAAATAATATTATTTTACTTTTTAGCAGGCTTTTTCTTGCTTAATCCAATAGCATCGGCTAATTCTTCATCAATAACAACCACAACATCATTGTGAAGTTTTAAAAAAGTAACCGGACATTTAGTTGTAACTTTGTCATGATTTAAAAGCTCTTTCATTGCTGCAGCTTTACCCTTTCCTATTGCCGCAATAACTATTTTTTTAGCTTTCAATATTCCGCCCATACCCATACTGAATGCTTCTTTAGGTACATCTTTTTCTGAATTAAAAAATCTTGCATTAGCTTTAATTGTCTTTTCATCAAGCTTAACACATAAAGCATCAGCATGTAAAGCCTCATCAGGTTCATTAAATGCAATATGACCATTAGGACCAACTCCTAAAAGCTGCAAATCTCTAGGAAGTTTTGCTATTTTATCATTAAACTCTTTCAATATTTTATCTTTATCACCTACTCCCTTAGGAACAAAAGTATTTTTCTTATCAATATTTACATGATCAAATAAATTTTTATTCATAAAATATCTGTAGCTTTGTTCATTTTTAGCATCTAATCCCTTATATTCATCTAAATTAACAGACTTAACATTTTTAAAATCTATTTCTTTTTTCTGATATGCCTTTATTAAATGAGGATATACAGCTTCTGCTGTACCGCCTGTAGCAAGACCTAAAACAGCATCTTTTTTTACTTTTAATAAATTAATAATCTCTGCTGCAGTTTTTTTACCAACTCCATTGGCATCTTTTGCTATAATAACCTTTAACCCCATAATCATATTCTCCTTAAATTATTCTTAAATATATGTTTGTTTTTTTATTAATAATAATTATAACATGTATATAATTTATTATCAAATAATATAAAATTATATTGATTTTGATAAAAAAAATATAAAATATTTTTCTATAAAATATAGTAAGGATTTAGAAATGAGCAAAATAAAAATTAAAGCTGCTATATTTGATTTTGACGGAACTCTAGTAGACAGTGAAAGTTTATATACAAAATCATTAATATATATGGCTGGTAAAATGAAAGTGCTTGAAGATGTAGATTTTAAATCTATGGCAGGATATCAAACTGATGACATAAAAAAAATGTTAATAGAAAAAAATTATTATATACCTGAAAATTTTTTTGAAGATACTGAAAAGTACTTCCGTAAAATAATAGAAACAGATTTAGAAACTTTTGATAATGTTATTGAAACTTTGGAAAAGATGAAAAAACTTGATATGGTAATAGCTTCAAACAGTAATATAAGTTATGTTAAAAGAATGTCTGAAAAAAAAGGAATAGCAAAATATATAAAAGATTATTCATGCCATAATGAACAATTAAAAGCTAAACCTGAGCCTGATTTATTTTTATATGCATTTGAACTTTTAAAAAAATATAATAACAGCATAACAAAAGAAGATGCATTAATATTCGAGGATAGTTTAGCCGGAGTAGAAGGTGCTAAAAAAACAGGTATAAAAATTGCTGCAATAACTAACAGCTATGATGAAGAAACATTAAAAGAAAAAGGAGCAGATATAGTAATTAATAATATAGGAGATATATTTGATTATATAGAATTATGTTAAAGGAAATGTTAAAAGAAAAAATACAAATTATAGAAGATGCTGAAAATTGGGAAGAGGCAATAAAAATATCAGCAAAACCGCTTTTAGATAATAATAATATAGAATACAGATATGTTGACTCTATTATAAATAATATATATAAATATGGACCATATATAGTTTTAGTTGATGGAGTGGCAATGGCTCATTCAAGACCTGAAGACGGTGTTATAAAAATGGGAATGAGTTTTTTAAAAATAAAAAACGGCATAGATTTTTATAAAACTGAAAATAAAGTATATCTATTTTTTACATTAGCAGCTGAAGATTCAAGCAGTCATCAGGATGCTATGTCTGAATTAGCAGATATTTTAGGAAATGATAATTTAGTAAAAAAAATTATACAAGAAGATTTAACAGAAGAGGAAATATTAAATTTATTTAATTAATTTTCATTATTAAAAAAGAGAGGCTATAAAATAATATGCCCCTCTTTTAATTATTCAAACCTAATTATATAAATTACATATCAGCTATATATTTATACATAGGGAATTTTTTACATAAAGCATCAACTTTCTTAGCAACAGAAGCAATAAGTTTTTCATTGCCGCTATTACTCAAAACCTCATCTATATACTGAGTAAGCTCCATAACATCTTTCTCTTTTAAACCTCTTGTAGTAATAGCAGGAGTACCGAGCCTTATGCCGCTTGTAACCATTGGAGATTCTGTATCATAAGGTATGCCGTTTTTATTTGTAGTTATATGAGCAGCATCCAATACAGTTTCTGCAACTTGTCCAGTTATACCTTTAGATTTTTTAACATCAAGCAATATTAAATGAGTATCTGTACCGCCTGAAATTAATTCATAACCTTTAGATAAAAACATATTAGCCATAGCATCAGCATTTTTCAAAACCTGCTCTTGATATTTAACAAATTTAGGATCAAGTGCTTCTTTGAAACATACAGCTTTAGCAGCTATAACATGCATTAAAGGTCCGCCTTGTATTCCAGGGAATATTGTTTTATCAACTTTTTTTGCCAATTCTTCTTTTGTAGAAATGATATATCCTCCGCGAGGTCCTCTTAAAGTTTTATGAGTAGTTCCTGTTACAAAATCTGCATATTCAACAGGGTTAGGATGAAGACCTGCAACAACAAGTCCTGCAATATGCGCCATATCTACAAGTAAATATGCTCCTACCTCATCAGCAATCTCTCTAAACTTTTTAAAATCTATTTGTCTAGGATAAGCACTTCCTCCAGTTACTATCATCTTAGGTTTATGCTCTAATGCTAAATCTCTAACCTCATTATAATCTATCTGCATTGTTTCTCTGTTTACATTATAATGCTTAAAATTGTATATTTTACCGGAAAAATTAACATTCTTACCATGAGTTAAATGTCCGCCTGCATCTAATGATAAACCTAAGCAAGTATCGCCCGGCTGCAATACAGCCATATAAACACCCATGTTAGCTTGAGATCCTGAATGAGGCTGAACATTTACAAATGGTGCTTTAAATAATTTTTTTGCTCTTTCTCTAGCTAAATCCTCAACAATATCAACAGCACTGCATCCGCCGTAATATCTTTTTGATGGATAACCTTCTGCATATTTGTTTGTAAATATTGAACCTTGTGCCTCCATAACAGCACGTGAAACTATATTCTCACTAGCTATAAGTTCAAAACCGCTGACTTCTCTTTTATACTCAGCTTTCATAGCAGTAAATATTTCTTTATCAGCAGTTTTAAGCGGAGCTTCTGATACATAATATTTAGGAGCAGCTACTTTTTTTTCTGCTACTTTAACTGCTTTTTTTGAGTTAGTATTTTTTTTAGAAACAGTTTTTTTGGCAACAGCAGTTTTTTTAGCAGATTTTGATGAGCTTTTATCTGCTGTTTTTTTCTTAGATACAGCCATATTTCCTCCAATGAATTTTATATGTAGTAATGATATATTAATATAATTTTTTTTTCAATTATTCAACATATTAATAAGTGCTTTTTTAATAAAAAAGTAAAAAAGTTTATTGACCTTACTAAAAAATTTCATATTGATTTTTTTTGTTTAAATGTTAGTTATAGTCTAATTAATTGTTATATTATTCTAACTTTATATAAATGATTTTTAGGAGATTGATCAAATATGATAAAAAAAATATTACTATTAGTAATTGCATTATCAGCATTATCATTTAATTTATTTGCTTATGCAGAAGGATTTGAAGTATCTTTAAATGTACCATTAGGCGTAGCAATAGGAACACCTAATAAACCATTAAAAGATTTGGGTTATAAAAGCGGTAAAGGATTTGATACAGGCGTAGAAATACAAATAGGCTATTATCATAAAATTTATAACAGAATAGGAGCTGGTTTATTCTTTGATTTAGGATATACCTATGATAGTTATATAACATCAAAAACATTTGAAAGCGGAAATACTATTGATACTTCTATGTATATGCATAACTTTGAAATAGGACTGATGCCTAAAATTACAATTTGGGGAGTTTCATTAGGCATTGGAGGCGGTATAAAAATTCCTATGGCTGGAAAAAAAAATTTAGAATACGGATATAGTGCATCTATAATGCATTATTTTAAAATGACTTTAGATTATTCATTTTTTGTAACAGATAATTTAGCTATTGTATTGGGAGTTTATATTGCCCATGATTACGGACTTCCTTTAAGATCTTTAACTGACACACCAAGAATTGGAGGCTCAGGAGGAGGATTAATATTAGGATTCAAATTTGGATCAAAATTAGCAGACTAAATAAAAAATAATCATTAAATATTGATTTTTTTTATTTAAATGTTAGAATATACTAACAATTTAGATATATATATAAACTTTATATAAAACTAATAATTAAAAGAATATATTT
>NZ_CALXRN010000237.1 GCF_944390595.1 uncultured Brachyspira sp.
ATATTAGAAAATTTAATGAAAACAAAAAGTCTTTCTTATTCTGAAGGAGAAAATGAAGCATCAGAGTTCATATATAATTATCTAAGTAAAATAGAATATTTTAGTAATAATAAAGAATATCTAATAAGATATAAGATAGATAATGATGTTTATAACAGAGAGATAATATGTGCCATTGTTATGGGAAATAATAATAATACTTTAATATTAAGCGGTCATTTTGATGTTGTAGGAATAGAAGAATTTGGAGATTTTAAAGATAATGCTTTTGATATAAATAAAATAGAAGATAATTTAAAAACTTTAGATTTAAGCGAAAATAATAAAAAGGATTTATACTCCAAAGAATGGATATATGGAAGAGGAAGCTGCGATATGAAAGGCGGACTTTCTGCTTCAATGGCTATATTAGAGGAATATTCTAAACAAGAAAATAAAGATGGAAATTTAATATTTTTAGCAGTTCCGGAAGAGGAAACTTATTCTATAGGTATGAGAGAATCTGCTAAACTTCTTAGTAATTTAAAAAACAAATATAATTTAAATTATAAACTTATGATTATACCGGAGCCTAATGATAGAGAAAGCAATAAACATACTCTTCATATAGGAACGGTAGGAAAATGTATGCCTACTATAATGGTTCAGGGAGTAAAGGCTCATATAATGTCTTATTATAATGGTTTAAATCCATTGTCAATATTAAGCGGTATATTTGAAGAAACAGAAGGTTCATTAAAATTAGTAGATTCGTATAAAAATGAAAAAACTCCTCCTCCATTATGGTCATATTTTAAGGATTTAAAATATGAATATGATGTATCAATACCATTCAGAGCTGCCGGTTATTTTACAGTTTTACATTTCAGCAGAACACCTGAAGAAATAATAAATGAAGTAAAAAAAATCAGTGTAGAATCATTTAATAAATTTTTAAATAAATTTAAAAAAGATTATAAAGAATACAATAATAAAGAATTAGAAGAAGATTATAAAGCTGAAGTATACACTTTGTCTGAATTGATAGATAAATTAAAATCAAGAAAAGATTTTGAAGCATTCTATCAAAATTTAAAGAAAGAAATATCTATAAAAATAAGAGAAGAAAAGGAAACTTATCCGAATACTACTATATTTGCAATGGAAAAAATACTTGATTATGCTAATTTTCAATATCCATTTGTGTTAATATCATTTTCACCTCCTTATTATCCTGCAGTTCATAGTGATTTTATATGCGGTAAGGAAAAATACGGCAGTAAATATTTCAAAGTTATAGAAGAAGAATATAAAAAATTATATGGCATAGATATAATATGTAATAATTATATGACTGGAATATCAGATGCAAGTTATAGTGCTGTAAATGCAAAATATGACTATAAAATATTTTCAGAAAATATGATAGTTTGGGGTAATGAATACAGCATAGATTTTAACTCCATAGAAGATATAAATATACCTACTATAATTTTTGGACCTTGGGGAAAGGATTTGCATAGAGTAACAGAAAGAGTTAATAAAAAAAGTTTATTAGAAGAGTTCCCAAATATCATTGAATCTCTTATGAAAGATGTTTTTGCTAATAACTAAATACTCAGTTCAAATTCGATGTACAGTTAGGACATTTTACAGCATTTATATTTATTGATGAACAGCAGTAAGGACAAATTTTTTCACTTGCTGCTTTGTCTTCTTGTTCTTTTTTAACTATTTTTTCCTGCATTTTATTGAATAGTTTTATAATTATAAAAATAGAAAAAGCAGTTATGAGAAAACTAATTATACTATTAATAAATGTCCCTATTCCAATAACTACAGCACCAGCTTGTTTAGCCGCTTCTATAGTATTATAATGTCCTATATTATCAGCACCATTTTTTATTACTATAAACATATTAGAGAAATCTATACCGCTAAGTATTAAACCTATAGGAGGCATTAAAATATCTTGAACAAATGAATTAACTATACTATTGAATGATGCTCCTATTATAATACCTATAGACATATCTAATATATTTCCGCGCATAATAAACTTTTTAAACTCATTAATCATAATAAAATCCCATTTTTATTTTTATTTAATTATATATTAAAAAATAAAAAAGAGGCAGTATTTTATACTGCCTCTTTATAAGAAATCGTATATTTATTTTATAAATTTGCTTTATCTGTAGTAATAATATCTCATTCTATAAGTATTTAACTGCTGTAATTGTTCATCTGTTAGAACACCTAATATAGATACATCTTTTTCTATTCTTAAATAATCAATTTCTTTTTCTAAATCTTTTTTCTGATTTATTAAATCTTTTAATAGATTCAAATCTATATCTATTTTTTCTCTTTCAATTTTAAATTTGTAATCTATATTTCTTTTTTGATATTCTAACTCATTAATTTTAAGTTCATATTCATAATCTATAGTGCTCATCTCTGTAAGCTGTTCTTCTGATAAATATACGCCAGCATTTCTGCACATTCTGTATAAATCACCTTTTGGTCCTGGACGATGTCTAGGTTCTCTTGCTCTTGGAGGAACATCGTATGCCGGATCTGGCGGAGGAGGTGGAACCTGAGCAAAAACTGCTGAAGAAACTAATAATGATGCTATAAGTGTTGTTAATAATAATTTCATTTTCATTGATCTATCTCCTATATTTTAATTATTAATTGTTTTTATTTTTATTTGCTATATTAGACGAATAATATAAATAAAAGTTCCTATAAAAATAAAAAAAATATAAAAGTATTGATAAAAAAATAATATTACTATATAGTAATACTTTATAGCAATATTTATAAAAGGTACTATTTTATGGAAATTTATGATATAGAAATGATAAGAAAATTTTATTCAAGCTATTCTGATAAGGTTAATAATATTAGAAAAAAGCTAAATAAAGCATTAACATTATCAGAAAAGATTTTATATGCTCATCTATACAATGAAAATGATATAAAAGATTTTAAAAGATCTGAAGATTACGCAGACTTTAGACCGGATAGAGTTGCCATGCAGGATGCTACAGCCCAAATGGCATTACTTCAATTTATGAACGCTGGAAAAACTTCTTCTGCAGTACCTGCTACAATACACTGCGACCATTTAATAGAGGCTTGTAAAGGTGCTGAAGAAGATTTAAAAAATGCACTTAATACAAATAAAGAAGTTTATAATTTTTTAGAAAGTGTTGCTAAAAAATACGGACTTGGTTTTTGGGAAGCAGGTTCTGGAATTATACACCAAATAGTATTAGAAAATTATGCATTTCCTGCCGGTATGATGATAGGTACAGATTCTCATACGCCTAATGCCGGAGGGCTTGGAATGCTTGCTATAGGGGTTGGAGGAGCTGATGCTGTAGATGTTATGACTGGTATGGAATGGGAATTAAAAATACCTAATATAATAGGAGTAAAATTGACTGGTTCTTTAAATGGCTGGGCAAGTGCTAAAGATGTTATATTAAAATTGGCAGGCATTTTAACAGTTAAAGGCGGTACTAACTCCATTATAGAATATTTTGGAGAAGGTGCTTCTACCCTATCCGCTGCCGGCAAAGCTTCAATATGTAATATGGGTGCTGAAGTTGGTGCAACTACTTCAATATTCCCTTATGATAATAATATAAAAGAATATTTAATTTCTACAGGACGCGAAGAAATTGCTAAACTTGCTGATGAAAATATAAGCAATCTTAAAGCTGATGAAGAAGTATATAATAATCCTGAAAAATATTATGATAAAATAATAAAAATTAATTTGTCCGAACTAGAACCATACTTAAACGGACCATTCACTCCGGATGCTGCATGCACTATAAGTGAGTTTGCTAAAAAAGTAGAAGAAAATAAATATCCTACAGCTATGGAAGTTGGCTTAATAGGTTCATGTACTAATTCTTCTTATCATGATTTAAGTAAGGCTGCATCTCTAGCACGTCAGGTAATAGAAAAGAAATTAAAAGTAAAAGCAAAGATAATAATTAATCCAGGTTCTGAAGCTTCATATAAAGCTGCTTTAAGAGACGGTATAATAGATGATTTCAAAAAAATTGGTGCCGTTATAATGACTAATGCATGCGGACCTTGTATAGGACAATGGAACAGAGAAGAGCCTGATAATACAAGAGCAAATTCTATAGTAACATCTTTCAATAGAAACTTTGCTAAAAGAGCAGACGGCAACC
>NZ_CALXRN010000238.1 GCF_944390595.1 uncultured Brachyspira sp.
CTAGAGCAGAGGCAGAAGCTAAGAGAAAAGCAGCTGAAGAAGCTAGAAGAAAAGCAGAGGCTGAGGCAAAAGCTAAAGCAGAAGCAGAAGCTAAAAGAAAAGCCGAAGAGGAAGCTAAGAGAAAGGCAGAAGAAGAGGCTAAAGCGGAAGCAGAAGCTAAAAGAAAGGCTGAAGAGGAAGCTAAGAGAAAAGCAGCTGAAGAAGCTAGATTAAAAGCAGAACAAGAAGCAAAAGCTAAGGCAGAAGCAGAAGCTAAAAGAAAAGCTGAAGAGGAAGCTAAGAGAAAAGCAGCTGAAGAAGCTAGAAGAAAAGCAGAACAAGAAGCAAAAGCTAAAGCAGAGGCAGAAGCTAAAAGAAAGGCTGAAGAGGAAGCTAAAAGAAAGGCAGCTGAAGAAGCTAGATTAAAAGCAGAACAAGAAGCAAAAGCTAAAGCAGAGGCAGAAGCTAAAAGAAAAGCTGAAGAGGAAGCTAAGAGAAAAGCAGCCGAAGAAGCTAGATTGAAAGCAGAACAAGAAGCAGAAGCTAAAAGAAAAGCTGAAGAAGCTAGATTAAAAGCAGAACAAGAAGCAGAAGCTAAAAGAAAAGCTGAAGAGGAAGCTAAGAGAAAAGCAGCTGAAGAAGCTAGAAAGAAAGCAGAGGCTGAGGCAAAAGCTAAGGCAGAGGCAGAAGCTAAAAGAAAGGCTGAAGAGGAAGCTAAGAGAAAAGCAGCTGAAGAAGCTAGATTAAAAGCAGAAGCAGAGGCAAAAGCTAAAGCAGAGGCAGAAGCTAAAAGAAAAGCTGAAGAGGAAGCTAAGAGAAAAGCAGAGGAAGAAGCTAGAAGAAAGGCAGCTGAAGAAGCTAGATTAAAAGCAGAAGCTGAGGCAAAAGCTAGAGCAGAAGCAGAAGCTAGAAGAAAAGCTGAAGAGGCAGCTAGAGCTAAACAGCAGGCTATAGCAAAAGCTAAGCAGGATATAAATAATGCTCAGCAAAAATATAATGCTATTATAAGCGATAGTACAATCACTAAAGGTGATGAGAATGATCAAAATATTTCTACACTTTTAGCTGATGCTAACAGAGTAGTTGAGAATGATCCTGCAACAGCAAGCAAAAAAGCTTTAGAGGCTTCTAAAAATATGGATGATATAATTAAAGCTCGCAATGAGGCTATAGCTAGAGAAGAAAATCAGAAGAATTTAGAAGAAGTTAAAAATAGATATAAACAGCTTGTTGATGATGGATATATAATTCCTGAAACTGATGAGGATGTAAATTTATCTAGAGTTATAAAAGAAGCTGAAGATGCTCTTAATAATAATAATAACATTTTAGCTGAGGAAAAAATAAATAGAGCTAATCAAACTATGAATGCTATATTCGAAGCCGGTCCTAAGAGACCTATAGACGGTGATTTGATAGATGTAGATTTGAATACAGATCCTGGTTATATAATAGATGCTAATACAGGAAGAAATGTTAATGCTGATGGTAAAGTTACTGTTCTTCCAATGTATTATGTAGTTGTACAGAGAACTCGTTTAACTGACGCTTTATGGAGAATAGCAGGTTACTCTTACATATATAATGATCCAATACAATGGTATAGGTTGTATCAGGCAAACAGAAATGTATTAAGAGATCCTAATAATCCAGACTTAATATTACCAGGTCAAGTATTAACTATACCTAGTATTAATGGAGAAGTTAGAGAAGGTACTTATGATCCTACTTTAGAATATCTAACTTATGATGAAGCTATTACATCAGCAGCACAGCAGCAAAATGCTGAGGGAGTAATTAATACTACAAATTAATAACTAGGCAGCAAAGATACTTAGTAAGTAAAAATAAAGCCATGCATGAAATAAGATAATCATGCATGGCTTTTTTATAAGAAGACTTCTATAAAAGCAAGTCTTCTTATCATTTTATTTATAATGTTTTATTTTTTATATTTTTTATTTTTAGCAGCAGCTACAAATCCTACAAATAAAGGATGAGGATTAGTTATTCTTGATTTTAGTTCCGGATGAAATTGTACGCCTATCATATAAGGATGGTCTTTTATTTCTGCTATTTCTGCTAGATTTCCATCTTTTAATTTTCCTGTTATGATAAATCCAGCTTTTTCCATATCATTTATATAATCATTATTAAATTCGTATCTATGTCTATGTCTTTCGCTTATTGATGTTTTTCCATATAATTTATGAGCTAAACTTCCTTCTTTTATTTCACAGTTAAAAGCTCCAAGCCTCATAGTTCCGCCTTTAAGTATGCTTTTTTTCTGCTCTTCCATCAGTGTTATTATAGGATGTTTTGTGTTTTCATTTACTTCCAAAGTATTAGCATCTTCAAATTTAAGAACATTTCTAGCAAATTCAACACTCATAAGCTGCATACCTAAGCATATTCCAAAGTAAGGTATTTCATTTTCTCTTGCATATTTTATAGCCTTTATTTTTCCTTCTATTCCTCTCTCTCCAAATCCGCCAGGTATTATTAATCCTTGTACATTTTCAAAATATGATGATATATTATCATTTTTCTCTAAATCTTCAGCACTTATCCATTCTATATCTACATTTATATCATTATATATTCCTCCATGATTCAATGCCTCTATTAATGATATATAAGCATCTTTCATAGAAATATATTTTCCAACTATTGCTATTTTTACTCTTTCATTTTGTATAGCTATATTTTTTTGTTTGCATACCAAATCTGTCCAATTTCTTAAATCTATTTTAGCTGTTTCAAGCTTAAAATGTTTGCATACAACATTAGAAAGTCCCTGAGCTTCAAGCATCAAAGGTACTCCATATATGTTAGGTTCATCAAAATTTTCAAATACATTTTCTTTTGGCAGGTTGCAAAATAATGCTATTTTAGCTTTATGTGATTCCTGTAAATGCTTGCTTGTTCTGCATACCAAAATATCTGGTATAATACCGCTTTGCATAAGTTCTTTAACGCTATGCTGTGTAGGTTTAGTTTTTATCTCTTCTGAAGAACTAATAAAAGGTATTAAAGTTACATGTATATATAGAACATTATCCTGACCTAATTCTGTTTTTACTTGTCTTATAGCTTCAATATATGGCAATGATTCTATATCTCCTATAGTTCCTCCTATTTCTGTTATAACTATATCAGTTTTTGTAGTATCATTTTTTCTATATATTCTTCTTTTTATTTCGTTAGTAATATGAGGTATAACTTGAACAGTTTCTCCAAGGTATTTACCTTCTCTTTCCATATTTATAACATGTTGGTATATTTTTCCTGTTGTTACATTGCTGTATTTATTTAAATTTTCATCTATAAATCTTTCATAATGCCCTATATCCAAATCTGTTTCTGCTCCGTCATCAGTAACAAAAACTTCTCCATGCTGAAATGGACTCATAGTACCAGGGTCAAGATTAATATACGGATCAAATTTTTGTATAGTTACACTTAATCCTCTAGCTTTTAGAAGTCTTCCCAAAGAAGCAGCTGTTATTCCTTTACCTAGTCCAGATACAACTCCGCCTGTTACAAATATATACTTAGTATTCATATAATCCTCTGTTTATTTTATTGTATTTATTATCAACCTTACTAACATTATCATAAATAATTATTAAATCAAGTAAATTTTATTATTAAGTTCTTATAAAATTTATTATTTTTTATTTTATATATTAGTAATTTTCATTTTAAACTTCTGCTATTTAACTATAATTCCATTTTTTTCATCAAAATTAAAATAGTGTAATTTTATATTATTATTTGATTGAAAATTTTGAAATGCTGAATTAGAATTACTTGCTATAAATATTTGCACACCCGTTTTTGATAATTCTAAAAGCATATTTATGAAATCGTATGTAAAGTTATAATCTAATCCATCAAATAATAAAATACTTTCTTTATCAATATTTTCTAATTCTATATTTTTTGATGTATATATAAATTTTTTATTTATTGGAAAAGCATTTTTATTTTTTACATGAATATCGAAAGATGTTATTATTGAATTTTTATCTATTGTACTGTCTGCTGTAAAATTTTCATCTGTTATAATATTAAATGGTACAAAATGTATATATTCATTAAAAATTATTCTCCATACATTAAGTGCTAAATATTTTCCAGCTAAAGATGTGATAGATGAAAACGGAAAATTTTCTTCCGATGCTATTGAATAAATTTCTCCTTCTTTTTTATTTATATAAAATTTTTCATCCAAGCAATAAATAGCTTTTAATAAATCTATTTTTGCATTATCATCATCTCCAACAAATATATTGATTTTATCAGAGAATGTTATATAACAATCTTTAAATGATGTAAAATTGTTTAGGTATACATTTTCTATAATCATTTATATTCCTATTATATTTTTATATCGAAAATTGTTTTAATTTTATTTTTTACTATTTCAAAATTTATATCATTATTAACAGCGTTTTCATTTTCTAAAGTGAGCATTGACATTACAGCAGCAAATTTTATTTTTTTGTCCAAATCATAATTATGAAATATTGAGTATATAATGCCTGACATAAAAGCATCTCCAGCACCGGAAGCATTAATAATATCCACATTAGGTGCTTCTAAATGGAAAGCATAGTCTTTATCATAAGTACCATAACATATACCATTGCCGCCAAATGTTATGTAAACTTCTTTTATTCCTTTATTTAAAAATGTTTTTACAGCTTCTTTACCATCTTCTATAGTATTAATATCTTTATCCAATAAAAAAGAGGCTTCATTGGCATTTGTTTTCAAGGCATAAATATTTTTTTCTAATCCCTTTATATTTAGAGCTTTCTTTATGGAAACGGCATCAGTTATTAATTTTTTATTTTGGAATTCTTTTATCAAATATTCAAATATATCTCTATTCATTACAGCAGATATGCTTATAAATTTTGATTTTTCTATTATTTCTCTAATGCTCTCTAAATATTTTATATTGATGTTTTTATCTAAATAATCCATATCAGATATTCCAATTTCTAAGTCTTTTTCATTATTCATAACAGCAATATATGATGTAGAACTTCCTTTTTTACTATATATGAAGTATCAATTCCCAATGATTTAATATTATCAAAAAGTATATTTCCAAATATATCATCTCCTATGGAAGTAATGAATTTAATATCTTTAAGCCCAAGATTAGAGAGGTTATTAACGATATTTCTTTCTACTCCTCCTGCACATATATTTATTTTACCCGGATTTGATTCTTTTAAAATAATATTAGATTTTGAAAATCCTTGTATATCTATATTAGATCCGCCTATTGATAATATATAATCTTTCATTTAATACCTTTTACTATAATTAAAATATATTATAACAAATTGTTATTTTTTGACAAATTATATTTTTTTACTATATTTTAAATACATTTTTATTGAGGTATTAATATGTCTTATGCTGAAGAATATATAAAGTCTAACAAAGTTATTAAAGAAGTTTCTGAAAAAAAAGAAACTTTATGGATAAATGATAGGCTTTTGAAATTTGATATTATAGATGCTTTATGTCAATTAGTTGTTTCTGATGATGATATACTTGATGCTGAAAACAGATTAAAAAAATTTGCTCCTTTTATAGAGAAATGCTTTGAAGAAACCAAAAAGAATAACGGTATAATAGAATCTCCTATAGTAGAAATCCCTGCTATGAAAAAAAGTTTAGAAGAAACTTATAAATGCACTATAAACGGAAGACTATTTTTAAAGATGGATAGTCATCTTGATATAGCAGGTTCAATAAAGGCTAGGGCTGGAATATATGAAGTTCTTAAACATGCTGAAAATTTGGCTTTAAAAAATTCTATGATAAAAAAAGATGATGATTATTCAAAATTTGCTGAAATGAAAGATTTTTTTAATAATTACACTGTTCAAGTTGGTTCTACTGGTAATTTAGGAATGTCTATAGGTATAATGAGTGCTGCAATAGGATTTAAAGTTAAAGTACATATGTCAGCAGATGCTAAAGAGTGGAAAAAAGAACTTTTGCGAAATAGAGGAGTTGAAGTTTTAGAATATAAAGATGATTACTCTAAAGCTGTTGCTGAAGGAAGAAGACTATCAGATTCGGATCAAAATAGTTATTTTGTAGATGATGAAAAATCTGTTGATTTATTTTTAGGATATGCTGTTGCTGCCGGCAGATTAAAAAAGCAATTGGAAGATATGAATATTACAATAGATGAAAAACATCAAATGATAGTATATATACCTGCAGGAGTAGGAGGAGCACCCGGAGGAGTAAGCTACGGACTTAAAAGAATTTTTAAAGATAATGTTCATTGTTTTTTTACAGAGCCGGTAAATTGTCCTTCCGTTTTGCTCGGAATAGCCACACAGAAGTTTGAAAAAGCTAATGTACATGATTTTGGAATATCCGGAATTACTGAGGCTGATGGGCTTGCATGTGCCAGTCCTTCCGGTTTCGTTACAAGAATAATGACAAATATTATTTCCGGTGATTTTACAGTTTATGATTATAAGCTTTATGATTATTTAAGGCTTCTTAATCATTCTGAAAATATACAAATAGAGCCTTCAAGCTGTGCTGCATTTGCCGGAGCTGTAGGATTTGATATATTTGATGCTGCTAAAGATTATTGTAAAAAATATAATTTAACAGAAGATATTTTACATAATTCTATTCATATATGCTGGGCTACAGGCGGAAGACTTATACCTGATGATATAAAAAAGAAATATTTGGAAACATATTTAAATTAATTCTCTAATTATGTCCGGATATTTTATTGATTCTATTTTTTTATTTTTAGAATCATTATCAAATTCAGTAACATGAACTCTTATAGGATTAATTTGCATTTTTATATATTCTATAACGCTATTGGAAACAAAAACATCTTTTTTTATATTAATTATAATAAAAGGTGTTTTAAATCCTCTTGTATGCAGTAATTCCACCTGTTCTAAAGATGAATGTATAACATTAGAGTCATATTCTATTACAGGTATAATATTTATGCTATTTTCTTTTTCTATATCTAGTATCAAATCCATAAAATTGTAATTTTCTTTTATAGGATCGTATAAGCATAATGATTCAAAAACCATATATTCATAATGTTCTTTATTTTCATCTATTAAATCTGTTATATCTCTTTCATCTATTTTGGCATTAATGCTGTGAAGAGGAGATATATTTCCATTAGTGGCATAAGAAACAAATATATCCGAAGCTTTTAAATTAGCAGTATTTTTTATGTATTCAGCATCAAATAATTTATTATCACGCACTTCCATGATAAAAGGTTTATAATAGCATACTTTTTTGTCGAACATTTTTAATGATGCTGCTATATGTGAAGATATATAGGTTTTTCCTGCATGCTTTTTGTCTGATATAACACAAAATATTTCCATCAAAATTACCCTTAAAATTAAATATCCTTAGCTTCTACCTTTAATTTATATTTAATTTTTTCATTAGGTTTTAAATACATCTTCTTACAGCAAACTATTGTAGAGTTTTGATAATTCATTTCTAGTTTATCAACGGCATCAGATATAGTGTAATTAGGCATATATAAGAATATTGTCTCATCACTGGCTTCCATTGATACATTTACTTTTATATATCCTTTATCAACCATACCGAAAATAGTTCCATGATATTCTCCCGCACTTGAAAGATTAACAGATATTTTGTCGTCTCCTCCTGTGTAATATCTGTCAGGTTCATTTCCTGCAAGCAATGTTATATTATTTTCTAAAGCATATACAAATTCTATATCTTCATTAGATTTATTTTCTATAATTGCTTCAACTGAAAAACCGCCTTCATTTTGAACAACATATCTTTTTATCAAATGAATATCTTTTCCATTCACTTTTGAAGTTTTTTCAAAAGATACTGAAGCATAATCTTTGTTTATGATATTTTCAATAACATTATAGTATGATTCATAAAATGAAGCATTTTCTTTATATTTTAACAATTGGAATTCTTCGGCAGTAGGTAATTTATTCAAAAAGTGATCAACAGCAAATACTTTTTCATTCTTATCAAATACTAAATACTTAGCTATATTTTCATCTACTTTTTTTGCTATTTCATGTATTGATACATGTTCATTATCATTTTGATTGTTATTAGCATTTCTCATAGCTGCTATATGATATGCTTCTTCTCTTCTTTTTAAGCAGTCTATTAAATTTATTGGGTTTTCTGTTTTTAAATCCCATTCTATTATAGAACCGCTTAAAGTATGGAATAAAAATGCTTCTCTTCTTGATGATATTATAATTTCTTCTCTTCCGTCCATATCAAAATCTAAGTTATGGTTTAAGAAATATTTTCTTCCATATACTTTTTCTAATGAAATTTCAGTAGCTCTGATTAAATTAGCATAAGTTTCATGTCTTAAATTATTTAAATAAAGTCCTCCGAAAGTTCCATGCCAATAAGGACAATTGCATTGACCTTTTAAAAGATATTCTAAGGCTGCTTCTTTTTCTTTATAATTAGATTCTGTAATTTCTCCTATCATGTTTGAAGTAAATATCATTCTTTTATTCATTCTGTTGCTTTCAGAATACTTAGCAAAATAATTTCTCCAGAACCCGCCTCTCATAAATCTTGTAATAATTTCATTTTCTTCAGATTTTTTTAATTCTTCCTGTTTTGAATGGAATTCATCCTGTATCTTAGCAGGCAATACCCAAGTAAGCATTTCTTCATAAGAACCTGTAGGTATATATATTTTAGATATTGGAGGATGTTTCTGCATATATTCGCTGTATGTAGTTGTTATAATTGTATCTTTTTCTCTAGTAAGTGCTTCAAAAAATTTTTCAAGCCATTTATCTTCATAAACCCATTTTTGAGTACCAGGCCAATCTCCATATTTCTCTCCGTCATCATGTAGTACAACAACTCTGTCGCCCTCTTCTGTTGCTATGGATTTTAAATACTCTATGGACTTTTCTACTTCTCTAAACGGTATTAGATAACGAAGCTCCTGAGATATAGGGAATATATTTAATTTATAATTTTCATCATCTGTAATAAAATACCCGAACATATTTTTTGTATCTATTCCAGTAGTTAAAAATTGCGAATCGTCAAGCATTATATATTTAAGTCCGTTTTTTGCCAGACTTTTAACTAATGTAGGCTCCCAAACTCTTTCTGCTATCCAAGCTCCGTTAGGTGTTACAGCAAAATTATTTTCTATATATTTATTTAATTTGTTTATTTGTATATTTCTGTCTTTATTAGGTATAGAAGGCATTATTGGCTCATAAAAACCGCCGCTTTGTATTTCTATTCTATTTTCAGAGGCCAATCTTTTTAAAGCATATATATGCTCAGGATGTTTTTTTTCTATCCATTCTAAAAGACATCCTGTATAATGAAAATTAAATTTTATATCTTTGTATTTTTCTAAAATATCTAAAAACGGCTTGTAGGCATTTTTATATGTGTTTTCAAATACAAAATCAAAATTTCCTACAGGCTGATGATTATGATTTCCTAATATTAAATTTATAGTTTTCATTATTATACCCTATCTTTATTATCTAAAATTTCGTAATAATATTAATTTTAATTAACATAATTCTATACTAAATATATGTTTTTGTAAAGTTTTTTAGTTTGAATTTTATCTACAGTATTACTAAAAACAGTATTGACTTTTTTGTATTTTATTTTAAAATTTTCGATTATCAAAAAAACGCAATTTTTAAAAAACTGCTATTTTTTGGTAAAATAAATATTTAAGGAAATTTTTATATGTGCGGTATAGTTGGATATGTAGGTAATAATAATGCAGTTGATATTTTAATGGAAGGATTATCTTCTTTAGAATATAGAGGATATGATTCAGCCGGTATATCTGTGGTTAATTCAAATAATAATATTGTTACTTTAAAATCGGAAGGAAAACTTGAAAATTTAAAAAGTATTGTAGAGTCAAGAGATAATATAAATTCTAATATAGGAATAGGGCATACAAGATGGGCAACGCACGGAGCTCCTTCAGATATAAATGCACATCCTCATTCTACATCAAGACTTTCACTTGTTCATAACGGTATTATAGAAAATTATAAGGATATAAAAAATGATTTAATTAATAAGGGATACAAATTCCTTTCAGAAACTGATACAGAAGTTGCAGCTAATTTAATAGACTCTTTATATGATGGAGACCCTTTAAGTGCCATAATAAAAGCTGTTGATATAATAGAAGGTTCTTATGCATTTGCCATGATATTTAAAGATGATATTGAAAAGGTATATTCTATTAGAAAAGGTGCTCCGTTGATAGCTGCTTTGGGAAAGAATGAAAATTTTTTGGCATCGGATATACCTGCAATATTAAAATATACTAATAAATATATTTTGATAGAAGAATGCAATATTGCTGTATTAGAAAAAAATAACATAACCATTTATGATAAGAATTTGAAAAAAGTTGATTATGAGGTATTAGAAGCTAATTGGACTGTAGAGCAGGCAGAGAAATGCGGGTATGATCATTTTATGCTTAAAGAAATTAATGAACAGCCTAAGGCGTTGCTTGATACAATAGAGCCTAGAATAGTAAAGGGAGTGCCAAATTTTGAAAGAGACGGAATTGAGGATGAAAATTTTTGGAAATTTTTTGACAGAGTTTATATAGTAGGATGCGGTACAGCTATGCATGCTGCCATGATAGGTAAAAGACTTATAGAAGATAATTGCAGAATACCTGTAGAATGTGAAATAGCTTCTGAGTTTAGATATAAAAACCCAATACTTACGGATAAAACTTTATCTATATTTATATCTCAGTCCGGAGAAACAGCTGATACTTTAGCTGCATTAAATTTAGTAAAAGAAAAAGGATGTAAGAGCTTAGCTATAGTTAATGTTAATGGCTCTTCTATAGCTAGAAATGCTGATCATGTTATATATACTTATGCAGGTCCTGAAATATCTGTAGCTTCAACAAAAGCATATTCTGTGCAAATGGCTATAATGTATTTAATAACTTTCAAGATTATGATGTCAAGAGAAATGAAAGATGATAATTATATAAGAAGTCTTATTAAATATCTTCTTCAAACTATAGATTCTGTTAATGATGTTCTTTTGATGAATGATAAAATAAAAGATTTATGCATTGATTATAAAGAAGCTTCAAGCATATTTTTTATAGGAAGAGATTTAGATTATTATCAAGTTATGGAAGGGGCTTTAAAAATGAAAGAGATTAGCTATATACATTGCGAGGCTTATGCCGGAGGAGAGCTTAAGCATGGAGCCATATCTCTTATAACAGATAATACTCCTGTAGTAGCTTTGGCTGTACAAGAGAAAATATTAGCTAAGATGATAAGCAATACTAAAGAAGTTATATCAAGAGGTGCTAATGTTCTTCTTTTTGTAAAAGATGGTATAGATATAGACAAAGATGCTTACAGAAAAATAGTTTATTTGCCAAAGGTTGAAGATATGTTTATGCCTATAGTTTCAATAGTAGCATTGCAGTTATTAGCTTATCATACCGCAGTAATAAGAGGATGCGATGTTGATAAGCCTAGAAATTTAGCTAAAAGTGTTACTGTAGAATAACATAAAAAATAAATTACATTTAAAGCTGTTTCAAAATATGATATTTATTTGTAATAAGATTTTTATTGTATTTTTTTATTAATTAATTTATTATTAACATAATTATATTTAAAGGATACTTATTTTGAGAGCTATAAGACTTGATATAGAAACTAGAGAGAAAAGTTTTTTATCTCCGGCAGCTGCATTCTCATCCGAAAGTAAAGGAACTGTATACCCTAGAGAAAAAGATGATATAAGAACTATTTATATGCAGGACAGAGACAGAATAGTTCACAGCGAATATTTCAGACGTCTTAAAGATAAGGCACAAGTTATAATGCTTTCTGTAGGAGATTTTAGGACAAGACTTACTCATACGCTTGAAGTTATGCAAATAGCCAGAAGTATAGCAAGGGCATTGAGATTGAATGAAGATTTAACAGAAGCTATATCATTCGGACATGATTTGGGACATTCTCCATTCGGACATGCAGGAGAGAGAGCTATAGCTAAATATTTTAAAGGATTCCATCATTCTTCGCATTCTTTAAGAGTGGTTGAACATTTAGAAAAAGGTAAAGGACTTAATTTAAGTTTTGAAGTAAGAGACGGTATTATAAAACATACTAAAGGAAAAAGCGGAAAATTGATAGCAGATTCATCAGGCCCATGCACAAATGAAGGTATGATTGTTAGAATATCAGATACTATTGCTTATGCCAATCATGATGTTGATGATGCCATAAGATACGGGCTTTTAAAATTAGATGATATCCCTAAAGATATAACTAATGTTTTGGGGCATACTTATGGAGAGAGAGCTGATACTATGATTATGGCTGTTATAGAAGCAAGTATGGAAAAAATGGAAATAGATATAGATGAAAAAGTACTTAAAGCTATAAATGATTTAAGAGCTTTTATGTTTGAGACTGTTTATGAGAGTAAAACGATACTTGAAGATGCAGAACGTGTTAATAGAATAGTATCAACTATATTTGAATATTTAATGAAGCATAAAGAGATAATAGAAGAAGATAAATTATTCAAAAAGGCAAATATTCCATATACTAGTGATGAAGAACTTGTTAAAGATTATGTTGCTCATCTAACTGATTCTGAAGCAATTAGTCTTCATAAAAAAATAACTTATGGAAAACTAAATTATATATAATGGCTATAATAGATGTATAATGATAAACATTTAAAAAACATAGATAATGCTTTAAAGAAAGCCGAACTTCTTTATGATAATTGTGTATGCTGCGGACATATATGCAATACTAACCGTAATGAAAAAAAGATAGGAAGATGCAAAATTTTTGAGGATACTAACCATGTAAAAACGGCATCTCATACTCTTCATTTTGGAGAAGAACCAATGCTTGTAGGCAAAGGAGGAAGCGGAACAGTATTTTTTTCAAGCTGTAATTTGAGCTGTGTATTTTGTCAGAATCATCAAATAAGTTCTGACGGAGTGGGAGATATAATTGATATAGAAACATTGGCTGATTATTTTTTGGATTTGGAAAAGCAGGGGGCTGAAAATATTAATTTGGTTAGTGCTACTCATGTAATATTTCCTGTTTTGAAAGGATTAAAAATTGCTTTTGAAAAAGGACTTAATCTTCCTATAGTTTATAATACAAATGGATATGATACTGAAGAATTATTAGACTGCTTGAATGGTATTGTTGATATATATTTGCCGGATTTGAAATATGTTTTTGATGATAAAGCTTTTAAATATTCAAGAGCTGAAAATTATTTTAATGTAGCTATTAATGCAATAGAAATAATGAAAAAACAGGTTGGCGATTTAGTATTGGATGATAACGGCATTGCTAAAAGCGGTATTATAATAAGGCATTTAATATTGCCTAATAATGAATCGGATTCTTATGATATATTAATTGAATTAAAAGAGAGAGATTTTTTAAAAAGCACTATATCTTTGATGTCTCAATATAACCCTAAGTTTAAAGCATGCAGTTTTGAAAATATAAATAGGAAATTATATAAAAATGAGTATGATGATTTGGTTGATTATGCTCTTGATTTAGGATTTGAAAATTTATTAGTTCAGGAAATGGAAAGTTCTGAGAATTATTTACCTGATTTTACTAAAGAAAAGCCTTTTTTATGATTAAAAATGTTAAAATATTTTAATTTTAATTTAATAATTTTATTTTTTGACGAAAATATTTTATGATGTATAATTATATTGAGATACTATATTATCTATAGGAATAAAATTATGAAAGAAATACTTGCTGATTTAGAAAGCGAGGATGTAGAAAAAAGATTGAATGCTCTTGATGAACTTGTAAGCATAGTTTCAACAGCTGATAGAATAGCTGTTATCAAAGCATTAAAGCCACATATATTAGATTGGGATGAAAATGTTAGATTAAAAGTGGCTCAGGTATTAAAATTGTATACGGGACAATAATTATGGGAAGAATAATATCTTTTTCCAGCGGCAAAGGCGGTGCTGGTAAGACTTTATGCTCAGTTAATTTTTCCGCCGAATTAGCTTCCAGAGGCTACAAAGTTTTGGTATTTGATATAGATATTAACTGTTCTAATGTTTTTATATTACTTCATGTTAAGCCTCAGTCTAAGCTGCAGGAGTATTTTGAAGGTACTTTAACATTAAAAGACTGTGTTATTAAAAGCGAATATGGTATAGATGTTATAAGTGCAGGAGTTAATATACAGAGATTTGTTCAATTTGAAAATGATTTTAATTTATCTAATTTAGCCAAAGATTTAAAAGTTTTAGCTGATGATTATGATTATGTAATTATAGATTATGCTGCAGGTATAACTCAGCCTATGATGCGTTTTTATGAAATGTCTGATGATATTATACTTGTTGCCAATCCTGAAATTACTGCTTTGACAGATCTTTATAGATTAATGAAAATGATATATGTTAATAATATGACAGACAAGATGTATTTAATAGTGAATAAAGTGAAAAATATTGACTGGGCTATAAATTTATATAGAGAAATTAAAAAAGTTTCAGCAAAATTTTCGTTAAATATAAATTTGGTATTATTAGGTCCTGTTCTTTTTGATGAGGAAAAAGTTATGATATCTGTTCAAAAGAGAACACCTATTATAATACTTTATCCTAAAACTCCTATAAAGGGAGGGTTTTCTTTAGCTGTTACAAGATATCTTTATGATATAGGAGTAATGAAAGAAGAAAATGCCAGAGAAAAAACATTCTCAGATTTTTTCTAATATGCTTATTCTGTAATATTAATATCATCCTTTGGTATAAAAAAATTAACTTCAAATAGTAATTTAAATTTGACAAATATACATAATATTGGTAAACTATTACTTATAAGATATAAACAGAGGTATATTATTATGGATAAAAAGATTATTATAACTATTAGCAGAGAATTCGGAAGCGGCGGCAGGTATATTGGAGAAATGGTTGCTAAGAAACTAGATATACCTTTTTATGATAAAGCTATAATAGAAATGGCTTCAGATAAAACAGGATTCTCTCCGGATTATATTAAAGAAAATGAGCAAAAACTGACAGGCTCTTCTCTGTTTAATTTTGCCATAACTGGTTCTTATGCTGGAAATATGGTTTTCGGCAATGGGGAATCTTTGCAGGACACTATGTTTTTTGCACAAAGCAATGTTATAAAAGAAGTAGCGTCCAAACATTCATGCGTTATAGTTGGAAGATGTGCAAATCATGTGTTAGAAAATTTTGATAACTGCATTAATATATTTATTTATTCTGATATTGATAGTAAAATAAAACGTGCTGTTAATGAATATAAACTTGATGCCTCTAATATAGAAAAGATATTAAAAGAGAGAGATAAATTAAGGTCAAAACATTATAATTATTATACAGGTAAAAATTGGGGAGATGCAAGAAATTATCATGCTTGTTTAAATAGTGATTTTATAGGTATTGATAATACGGTTGATATAATAGAAAAAATAGCAAAATCAAGGTAATAATAAGCATGAAAATAATAGCTGATTTACATACGCACACTTTAGTGAGTGAACATGCATATAGTACAGTAGATGAAATGTTAAATGCAGCAAAGGATAAAGGTTTTTTAGCTTTAGCTATTACAGATCATGGGCCTGCTTCAAGTGATGGAGCTAAATCTGTACATTTTAAGGCTATGCATAGCCTGCCTGAATATATTAATGGAGTTAGATTATTAAAAGGAGCTGAAGTTAATATTATTGATTACAGCGGAAAATTGGATTTAAGTTCTAATATTTTAATTAATTTAGATTTTGTCATAGCATCATATCATGAAGATGCCATACAGCCTATTAATGTTAAAGAGCATACAAATGGTTATGCGGAAGTTATAAAGAATAAAGATGTTAATTGTTTAGGGCATGTTGGAAATCCTAGATTTCAATTTGATATGGATTATATTATAAAGATGTGTAAAGACTATAATAAACTTATAGAAATTAATTCTTCATCTTTTACTGTGAGACCTGGAAGTGCACCTATATGTAAAGAGGTAGCATTGCTTTGTAAAAAATATGGAGTAAATATTGTAATTACTTCGGATGCTCATTCAAAATATAAGGTTGGAGATCATACAGACGCTGTTAATATGTTAAATGATATAGACTTTCCGGAAACTCTTATATTGAATTCGGATTATGATAGATTAATAGAATATCTTAAAATTCAAAAATAATATTTTATTACATTCATTTTCTTTATTAAAACTTTAATTAATTTGCTATATTTGAATATATATATTTTTTAATTTAAAATTTATTTTGTTGTTATATATGTAAAATTCTATTATAATAATATAGTAACTTAATATTTTATATCATTGATTAGTAATGTAACAATTAGAGAGGTTTTATGTTAGATGTTTTAATAAAAAATATAGGATCATTAGTAACAGCTGAAGGTAATACACCATTATCCGGTAAAAATCAAGGCAATGTTAAATTTTATGAAAATGCTGCTATTGGTATTAAAGATGGAATTATAGAGTATGTTGGTGATAATAAAAGACTTAAAGCTAAAAAAACTATAAATGCTCATGGACTTTTAGTTACACCAGGACTTATAGATTGCCATACACATTTTGTTTTCGGAGGTTCAAGAGAAGATGAAATGTATAATATAGTTACTGGAAATATGAGTTATTTAGATATAATAAAATCCGGTTATGGCATACTATCAACTGTTAAAGATACTAGAAATAAAACAGAAAATTTTCTCTATAAAAAAACACTTCCTGTATTAGATAATATGTTAAAATATGGTACTACAACACTTGAAGGTAAAAGCGGTTATGGACTTACTCTTAAAGATGAAATAAAAATATTAAAAGTTATGAAAAAATTGAATAATAATCATCAAATTGATATAGTATCAACTTTTATGGGAGGGCATGTTGTTCCGGATGAATATAAAAATGACAGAGAGGCATATATAGAACTTATATGTAATGATATGATACCGGAAATATCCAGATTAAAATTGGCAGAATTTTGCGATGTATTTTGCGATACAGGCGGTTTTGATATGGAAGAGACTCATAAAATTCTCAATTCTGCCCAAGATTATAATATGGGACTCAAGGTTCATTCGGATCAATTAGAAACAAGCGGCGGTTCATATTTGGCAGCAAGATTTAAAGCAGTGAGTGCCGAACATTTAATTATGTCCGATGATAGAGCCATCAGCCTTATAGGAAAGTCAGGTGTTGTAGCAGTGCTTTTGCCTAACACTTCATTTTATTTAAGTATGCCTTATGCTAGGGCAAGATATATGATAGAAATGGATGTTCCTATAGCAATAGCATCTGATTATAATCCTGGATCTAGTCCAAGTTATAATATACAGTTTATTATGAAATTGTCTTATATTTTATATAAATTAAAGCCGGAAGAGATATTAAATGCTGTAACAATTAATGCGGCTTGTGCTATAAATAGGGGAGATGAAATAGGTACTATAGAAGTCGGCAAAAAAGCAGATATTATAATATGGAATTCATATAATTTAAATTTTTTAGTTTATACTTTAGATGATAATTTATGCAATATGGTATTAAAATCAGGTAATATAGCATATCAAATCGATACTTTATAATACATATACTACATTTGTATCCCTTTTTGCATAAGGGGGTATCATTTTTGCTTGACAATTTCTCTTTATTTGATTATATTATATCATTATATGTGTATAACTCTATACATTTTTACCTTTTAAGGGAGTAGTTTATTTAAATATAATGGCAGATGAATTGTTTTCAAGAAAAGAATCTGTAAAGGATATTTTCAACATTATAGAAAGTAAATTAAAGAAAGGTTTATTTAAAGAATCTATGGAAGATTTTGACAGAATCATGTACATGGATTTTGAATGTTCAAATCTTTACGAAAATATATCCTGTGTAAAGTTTTGGATTAATAGACTTGATAAATTTAATAGTGTAAAAAATAATTGTATAGAGTATTGTAAATTGCTTGATTCTACTTATAAGAAATTTAGAGCCTTTATAGGAAATAAATCTTATAATGAAGATTTAATATCAGTAAATGCTATACATTATTTTGTTTATAATAAAACTATTAAATTAATAATGAATAAAAATACTGATGATATTGAAGGAAGTGAAGAGCTGCATTTATTATCAAATGCTTTTATAGAATTAAAGGATTACTCTATGGCTTTAAAGTCTTATGAGTATTTGAATACAATAGAGCCTTATAATTCAAATACTCTAAGTTTTATAGCTATGATTTATGATATACTTGGAGATAAGAAAAAATCCAAGATGTATATAAGAGATGCTTTATTTTACGATCCTTTAAGTATAGAATTTGAAAATATAAGCATTGATGTATTAAGAGAAATTAGAGATATAATAATTAAGAGGGGGGTTCATAATAATAGTCAGGAAGAGATAATAATGTGGATGAGTGCTTATGGTGAATTGATGAACATTTTAGATGTCAAAAGACCTTTAAGTGAAAAAGAAGAATTTGAACTTAGAAAGAATATTTCAAGATTGGAAGCAGATTACAGAAAGCTTAAATTAAGAGATATAACAGCACCTAAACTTTTATCATCTTATGCATTCCTTACAACATATCTTATTATGAGAAATAGTGATTCTGATGTTGAGGAAGTAAAGGTATGGGGCAGGAAGATGGCTATGATAGATAAGGACTTATTGCAATACTACATAAAAATACTAGATAAGGGGTGACAAGATGTCAGAAGCTCTACAAAAATTAGAAAATATATTTTCAGAAGAAACATTTACAAGAAAGCCTTTGCTCAATTATACTACTAAGTATTTTGTTGATTTAGCAGCTATTGTAAATGATATTAATGATACTAATGATATAAATTCAGCTATAGATACTGCTAAATTGCAATTAGAAAAAAATCCTAATCATATATCAGCATTATATGCTAGCGGATTATTAAATTTAAAAATAGAAAATTACACAGACGGTAGTTTAGATAAACTTTTGGGTATTTTTAAAAATGCTAAGAAATGGAATATTGTTGAGTTTATAGCTCAGAAGATTTTAGATGAATATTATGAATGCGATTATGCTTTAAGATATTTAGCCAGTTATTATCAAAGTGTTAACAGAGAAGCTGAGGCATTAGAAGTTTTGGAAAGATTAATACAGTTTGATGTATCTAATCCTGAACTTCCTGAAAAGATTGCACATACTAAAGAAGCAGCTGGGGATATTAGCAGTGCTGTTCATTATTATAAAATAGCTTTTGAGAGAAACCTTATTAGAGAAAGAAATAATGCAGAAAGTGATATAAAAAAAGTTCTTCAATATGAGCCTGATAACTATAATTATTTGCTTAAGCATGAAAATGATCTTAAAAAGCTAGTTGATTCTAATATTATGATAGATGTATGGAAATTAATATTTTTACATTATTTGGAAAACAGCCGTTATAATGATGCATTAAAGACTATTAAAAATCTTCTTAATTATGAGCAGGATATAGTGGCTCAAAATAACAAAAAGGCTAAATTTTTTAGACATAGACTTGTTGATGTTTATAAAGGATTATACCCTAAACATACTCTTTTTGAAAAAATAGAAGAGATATCTTCAATAACAAATGTTAATAAAAAACCTAAAGAATGTATAGAAATATTTGAAAAATATATACAATATGATGTTGATAAATATGTTATTCATAGAAATTTCGGTGTTGGTAAAATAAAAGATATAAATATAAATGAATTAAAAATTAAATTTGTGCAGCAGGATGATGAAAGAAAGATGACATTTGATATGGCTATACAATCTCTTACAACATTATCCGATGATGATATAAATGTTTATAAGGCTTACAGACTTAATGAACTAAAAAAAATAGCAGAAGAGAATCCTACAGAGTTATTAACTATAATATTGAAGTATAGAAAAACTATTAATACAAAAGATTTAAAACAAGAATTAACCTCAAAGCCTAGTATTGTAGTTGCTGAAGGAGTTTATACTAAATGGCTCGAAAGTGCTAAAAAATCTGTTAGAGCTTCTACTACAGTTAAATTTGATAAAAATACTTTTCTTTATAATGAGGAAGCGGAAACTTATGATGCTGAAAGTTTATCTAAATTTAATAAAACAAATGATTTCTTTGAAAAGTATCAAATTTATATGGAATATTTAACTTACACTCATAATTCAAACTCTGATGAAGCTAAAGAGATGAATAATTATTTCGTAAGTATTTCCAAAGATAAGAAAGCAGAAGATGATGCTAGAATTATAAGTACTATACTTTTAAAAAGCCAGTCTTCTAATAGTGATAAAGATATACCTTTGTTATCAGATATAGTAAAAAATGTTAAAGATTATACTCATATTTATGAGGTTTTACCTTCTTCCAACTATAGAGAAAAATTTATAAAGGCTATATGGGATGGAAGAAGAGATGATTATTATAATATAATACTAAAAATGCTGTATTCTTCTCAGGTTAAAAATAATTATTTGATAGTGAATAAATTATTTGCTGACGGAAAAGTTGATATGCTTGCTAAAACTATAGATGATATATTCCTTCATTACAGAGAATATCCGGAATCATTTGTATATTTTGCACAAAAAATACTTGACGGGGAATATTATGATGATATAGAGGGAGATATTAAAATAAATAAAAATTCACTTATGATAGGTTTGTTAAGTATTATTCCTCATTTATCAAAAATGCTTGATAAAAAAGAAACTTCTGCACAGGCTAGAAAGCTTTTGAAGGTAGTTTATGATTTAGTGTTTGATAAAGAATATTTGCTTAAATTTATACAAAATGAATCTGAAGATGACGTAAAAATTATATTCAGCGAATTCCAAAAACTTGTAAATTTAGAGCAGCATTATAAAACAGATATTATATCAGCTGTTATAAAACGCTTTCCGGATTGGAAAATATAATTATAAGAATAATAAAAGGGACTTTAATAAGTCCCTTTTTTATTTTTTTATATTCTTATTTTTTTATGCTCTTTTCAAAGTATTTTGATAAGTCCACAGGGGTTTCTTCAAGCCATGAAGACATAATGCATTCATATCTTCCTTTGGTTTTACTTAATTTGTATATTTGATATTCTACTCTGTCATTTCTTCCAACAACTTTTTCTCTTGATTCTACTAACATTTCATATATTCCGTCTCCGTCTATATCTTCAAATATATTATTCATTTGTGTAATAACAGAGCTTTTCATTGAATTTATTTCTTTATAAAAGGATATATCAGCAATCAATTTTACACCGCTTCCGTCTATTTTAAACATATACATATATATATCCCTGTCCTGTCCGTTTTCATTTAATATGTAGTATTTTATAATACCAACTTCGTTTTTTGCATCATAAAAATTTTCTAAATCTATAGCAGCATTTTTGCTGTATGTTCCAGTTGAATATGAGAATTCTTCACTATCTCCATTGTATATTATGATTTTATCTCCATGTAATGAAGATACAAGAGCTATAAATTCATTACCTTGTTTAGGAAGTACATTAGCAATTACAATTGAATAAACATTATATCCTTGCTTTTGTAAATCAAGTTTTAATTTTTCAGCTTGAGCGTATTCATCATTATTAATTTCATAGCTATTATAATATACTATGTCTCCATTGCTTGATAAATTAAATAAGCTTTGTACATCAATAGCATGAAGATGTATATTGATAATCATTGAAATAAAAAAAGCTAATAGTAATATTTTTTTCATAAAGCAAAATCCAATTATTTTTATTTTTTAAAATGTTTTTATATCAGTAAATTCTATTTCTGAATTCACTCTTCCATCAGAACTTTTGTATTTTATTATTTCAGGTAATATATAATCACCTATTTCTGTATAATAAATATTAACATCATATATTTTAGATTTTTTGTTATAATATTCTGCTCTTTCAACTAATAGAGTCTCTTTATTTACAGTATAATTAATGCTGTAATTTTTATCTTCGCCTTTAGCTCTTAAAGTAATTTTGTATTCATTTTTATTTTCATCTATAGTTTCTAAATTAAATTTTTGAGAAAATGAACTATATGTTGTTGCATTTCCAACTATAGCATAAAAACCTGTAGTTTCTAAAGCCCCTTCAAATACAGAAAACATATTTCTATAAAAATTATCAACATTTTCTAATACTAAAGTTGGCTTAGCACCCTGCTGAAATGTAAATTTTAATTTAATATTTTCTTTAGATGATGTATAACTTTTTTGAGGTATTGTAGCTATTTGTTTTTCAACTATTTTGCCGTTTATATAAGCCTCAAATTTTTTAGGATAAATAGAAGAATATTTTTCTTTCATTTTATCGTATATATCTTCAAAATTTAAAGCAGCATCTTCTGCATATACAATATTAGAAAATATTATGTTAATAAGTATAAATATTATTATTTTTTGTAAGTTTTTCATTGACTTTATTGTCGTAATATTTCTGTCTTTTTTTAATCAATAAATTAAAATATAAAATGTGCCGTTTATTGATAATGAAGGAATTTATTATGTACTTTAATTTAGCAAAATATCAATCTTGACTTTAATTTCAATTTTTGTTATACTTTTAATATAAAAAACAATATAATTTATGGTAAGTATTTATGAGCGAAGAACAAAATGAACAATTGTCAGAAACAGGCATTTATTGTGCAAATTGCAGATATTGCGTGCTATTTAGAAAAGCAAGCGGTATAGATAGTAATCAATATCTCCTAAGAGTAAAATGTGCACAAGAGCAATGGCGTAAAAAACTTGGGGAGGAAAAGATGTACAAGTATTTTACAGTTGCAAGAAGAACAGTAGAAAAATGTGACGATTATAAAGAAATGGGAGATTTAAGAAGTTTCTTAAAGGCTTTGCGTAAAAGTTTGCCTGTGCGTGATGAAGTATATACTATAAAGAAATAACGGATTTTTTGGTGAAAAAATATTTTTATTTTTTTGTTATACTTGTTTTTTTATTAAGTTCATGTGCTTCAGCTGTTAAAGTCTCTGTTGAAGAAGAGAAGTATCCTAAAATAATAGCTGAAAAAGCATATACTGAATTTGGTAATAAAAATTACAAGAATGCTATAGCATATTATCAATATATAATTGATAATTTTGATAGAGATAATTATGCTAAAGATGTTGCATGGGCATATTATGAAATAGGTTTTTGTTACTATTATCAAAATAAATATGAAGAAGCTTTAAAATATTTCGATATAGTTATTAACAGTTTTACGGTATTGCCTCCTAGAATTTTGGCTCAAAAGGTTATGCAGGATATTTATGATAAAAAACCTAAGTTAAAACCTGTAGAGATGATAGAAGAGGCAGTGGAAAATATTGAAGAAAATATAGATTCATGAGAAAAGAATATACTATTACCAATAGACTTATATTAAATTTTTTAATACTTAGCGTTATAAGCATAACAGTCATATTTATAGTTTATGTTTTATATTCAAGAGGTGAAGGTAAAGAATATTCTATGCTTTCTTATTTATTGGTATCTATGGTATTTTATAAATCTTATATACCATATATAACAGCTTTATCTGTTCATTTTTCCTTTTTTAAAGGTAAATATGTGAATCAAGAAAATATATCTAAAGTTATATCTATTCCAATTGCATCAATTGTGATATTAGTAGCATTTTATACTTTATATGATTATTATTTCGTTAATTATTTAATTGCAAATATTAAAAATCATAATGCCAATAGAGATTATATGGTTTATTATGAATATGAATTGAAGTTAAGAGATGAGGCTTATGAAAAGGCTAAAGAAGAGCTTGCAGTAGGTAATTTAGATAAAGCCAATACTTTTGCTGAGGAAGCTTTATTTTATGATAAAAATTATGGAAATGTTATTTTACTCCTAAAAAGTATACAGGAAGAAAAAAGAAAAAAATATGAAAATACTCATCAAACAGAAATAAATAATATTAATAATCTTATAAAATCAGGTACTAGGCAATTTACATTAGGTAATTATAGTGAGGCATTAAAATATTTTAATAGAGTTTTATCATTAGATAATAATAATCCTTTAGCTTTATATTATTTAAACAGAATAAGTATTGCTAGAAATGAAAAACCTAAATATAAAGGCAATACTACAGAAGAAATATCAGTATATGGAAGATTATCTGAAGCTATTGCTTTATATGATAATGGAAGATTATGGGAAGCGTATGATATAATATATAAGTTATATATGGAATCTCCTAATGTTGCAGAAGTTAATAATTATTATTCTATTATTAGAGATGCCATAAGCAGATATGATTTCTTTATTAGAGAGGCTAAAGAAGTTAAAGAGGCATATATTGATAATGCTGATTTGTCTGTAACATCTTCTTTGGCAAATAAAAATGGCTTAAATATAATGCTTGATAAGAATACATTGCTTACATCACTAAGCGGTGCCATGTTTAAAGGAAATCTATATTTATTTGATGTTTCTATTATTAAATTAGATGATGAACTAAAAAAAGTTAGTGCTGAAGATTATTTATATGGAAAATTAGCATATAATATTAAATCTACAAACAATAAAAATATTATATTAAAAGCACATTTTGATACTAATAAAAACGATTATATTTATAGTGATACGCAAAGCAGAGTAATTCCTATATCTATATCTGATAGTACATTAGATATTATTAGAAATTATACTTCATTAAATTTAAATTATGTAAGTGTTCCTGATTTATTTACTTTGAGAAATGAAATGCCTAAATTTGGATATTCAAACAGGGAAATAGATTTAACATTATTTGCTAAGAATATAACACCTATTTCATATTTGTTATTATTTGTATTTATAGCTTATTATTCATTTAGATACAGACTTTCTACATCTTCTGAAGGTCTTACTTTCTGTAATAAAGTAGTTGGAGTTTTAGGTACTTTAATTCTTGCTGCAGTATATAAAGTATTTATTGATTATATAGCTTCAATTCTTGTTGTATTGTCAAATGTTACAGTTGGAGTTATCGTTACAGTATTAATAGATGCTGTATTAATATTGCTTATAATATTCCAAATGGCTAGAATTCCTAGAGATGCTAGATAATTTATATTCTAAAAAAAAGGTAATGGACTATTTAAAAGATAAGTCTATATTTCCAAATAAGAACAGAGGTCAGAATTTTTTATGCGATAGGAATATTGCATATAATATAGCAAACACTGTTCCTAATGGTTTTTCAAGAAGTAATTACGGTTTAGAAATAGGCGGCGGACTTGGTGCTTTGAGTTCTATGCTTATAGATATATATAAAAAAAATCTTACTATAGTTGAATATGATAATGCTTTATATAATCATCTTATAGAAAAATTTGATGGTATTAATATTATACATAAAGATATACTTACATTTGATATATCTAATTCAAATATAAAATATGATATATACGGTAATATACCATATAATATTGCAAGTCCTATAATGGAGTGGCTTTTATGCGAATCTTATTCTAAATGGAACTATGCCGTATTTATGGTACAAAGTGATTTTGCAAATAGATTAACTGCAAAAGAAAATACAGAAGATTATTCTTCTTTAACATTATTCGCGAATTTTATGTCATCAATTAAACTTGAATATAATGTATCTAAAGATGTTTTTTACCCTGTTCCAAATGTAACTTCATCTATTATAAGCATAGTGCCTAAAGAAGTGGATATGTCTATGATAAATATTTTCAAATCTGTATCAAAAACATTATTTCATAATAGAAGAAAAACAATAAAAAATAACTTTATAAATTCTCCTTATTTAAGCATTAATAAAGAAAAAATAGATGAAATATTGGAAAAAGCAAATATTGATAATAATGCAAGAGGGGAGTCTTTAGATATTGATAAAGTTAAAAAACTTTCTTATATAATACTTGATTACATTTAATTATTTATTAGTATTATTGCTTTCATCTTTCATTATTCTTACAGATTGTATTATATTATCAATTTGCTTATCATCTTTTTTACTGTTTGCATTGTACATACACATTATTTGAAGTATTCCATTTTCATGCAGCATTAAGAAAGATTTATGATATGTTTTATTAGGTCCGTAATAAAAACTGCTTAATATTTTATATGAATTTGTTTTATTTTCAGGCATACCTTCAGATATTACCTGGAATTCTTTAATAGCATAATGATTTTTTAGCCCGTTTATTATCTTATTTTTAGCATCTTCTAAACTTATCCTACCTCTGTATGCTGATTTGTATTTTGTATAAACTATCGTGTATATGGCAGTTTTTCTTTCAACTCCATAAGATTCATTAAATTCTACCGTATTATCTACAGCAACAGTTTGATCTAAAAAACCTTTTTGAAAATCTTCAGGCATATCTATTGCTATGTCTGTAAGCATTACAGTTTTGCTTTTAGGCTGACATGCACATATTGATAGTGCAATTACAATAATAAATATAATGATATTTTTTTTATTCATAGTATTATTATATAATAAAATTATTATTATTTAAAGTGTAAAATTTATTATATTTTTTAAAAATTTAAAATTATTTGATTATTGTAATATTTTTGTATATTTTATAATATATTATTATTTATTTAGATAAGATTTTTATAATAAAAAGGAAAATATAAATGAGAAAAACAAAGATAATAGCGACATTAGGTCCTAGATGGTCTAATGAAGAGATGGTTAAAAAGATTATAGAAAATGGAGCTGATGTATGCAGATTAAACTTTTCATTTGGAAGTTATGATGAGCATTTAGAAAGAATTAATATTATAAGGAAAGTTTCAAGTGAATTAAAGAAGCCTGTAGCTATACTTGCTGATTTACAGGGGCCAAAAATAAGAATAGGAAAATTAAAAGAACCTATTACAGTAAAAGAAGGAGATATTGTTAAATTAAGCGGATATAAAGAAACCAATGACGAGAGTATTATACCTACAACACATTCTAATATAGCACATGATGTTAAGAGCGGTTCTATGCTTCTGATAGCTGACGGTACTATACAGCTGATTGTTGAATCTAGCGATGAGGCTTCAAAACTAGTTGTATGTAAGGTTATAACCGGAGGTACTATATTAAGCAGCAAGGGTATTAATTTGCCTGGTGCTCATGTTACAACAGAGGTTTTAACAGAAAAAGATGTTAATGATGCTTTATTTTCTGCTAAAAACGGTGTTAATTATTTAGGAATGAGTTTTGTAAGACGTTCTGAGGATGTTATCAGACTTAGAAAAATTTTAGATGATAATAATTTCCAAAATGTAGGAATTGTATCAAAAATTGAAAATACAGAGTCATTAGAAAATTTAGAAGAAATAATAAAACATTCTGACGGAGTTATGGTAGCAAGAGGAGATTTAGGAGTAGAAATACCATTTGGAGAAGTTCCTGTTTGGCAGAAGAAAATATTGAAAATGGCTAATGATATGGGTAAAATTACAATAATAGCTACACAAATGCTTGAAAGTATGACAAAAAGCCCTGTTCCTTCAAGAGCTGAAGCAAGCGATGTTGCTAATGCTGTTTTGGATGGTACTGATGTTGTTATGATGTCAGCTGAAACTGCTTCCGGTGATTATCCTATAGAGTCTGTTAAAGCTATGGTTTCAATAGTTGAGGCAGCTGAAAGATCTGCTTCTAAATCTACGCATGATAATATGATGTATTTGGATAGGGGATTAAATGATGCTTTATCTGACAGTGCTTCTTATTTATCTTATTGTTTGGATAATAAAGTTATTATTGCTCTTTCAAGATCCGGATATACTGTTAAAAATTTATCTAAAAAAAGACCTAAAACTCCTATAGTATTTATGTCAGCAGATAGAGATTTATGTAATAAACTTTCTATATGTCATAATGTTTATACTATAATGATGCCTGAGGATTTGAATTTTAGTGCCGGTATTAGTCATGGAGGGCAAATTGATATATTAGAAGATACATTAGTTAAGTATAATTTAGCAAATCACGGAGATACAGCTATACTTGTCAGCGGAAGCAAATGGCAGGGAAGATGGCAGGAGAATAGTGTGCGTATAGTAGTAATACACTGATTAATTTTTTATTGTATATATTTATTATGGGATTGCGATTAATTTGTAATCCCTTTTTTTATAAAATATAATTAATTTTTAAATATTACTGCTTGAAGTAATATTTAAAGTAATATATAATATTATAATCAATGATTATGGAGTTTCTAATATGCATAATGATAGAAGAGAGAAATTATCGAGCAGGGTTGGTTTTTTATTAGTATCGGCTGGATGTGCTATAGGACTTGGAAATATATGGAGATTCCCTTATATAACTGGTAAATACGGAGGTGCTGCTTTTGTACTTATTTACCTTATATGTTTGGCAGTTGTAGGACTTCCTATACTTATAATGGAATTTAGTATAGGTCGTGCAGGCCAAAGGGATATAGCGGGTTCTTATAAAGTATTAGAAAAAGAAGGATCAAAATGGCATTTAATTGGTTATGTTCAAATGCTTGGATGTTTGATATTGATGATGTTTTATACAAGCGTTACAGGCTGGACAATTACTTATGCTTATTATATGGCAACAGGTGCAACATTGGGTTTGACTCTTGATGGTGTAGCACAATTTTTTGGAAGCATGCTTTCTAATCCCAGAATAATGATTGTAAGCTTATTTATAGCAATATCTTTAGGTACATTAATATGTTTTAAAGGTTTGCAGGAAGGTGTTGAAAAATCATCTAAATTTATGATGTCATCTTTATTTGTATTGGTTATAATATTGATAATAAGATCTGTAACTTTAGATGGTGCAATAGAAGGTATAAAATTCTACTTGCTTCCTGATTTATCAAAAATTTTTAACGGCGGTGTTAAAAACTTTTTTGAAGTTATATATGCAGCAGTTGGACAGGCATTTTTTACATTAGGTATTGGTATAGGAAGTATGACTATATTCGGAAGCTATATAGGTAAAGAAAAATCTATAACTAATGAATCTATAATAATAGTTATACTTGATACTTTAATAGCGCTTCTTTCAGGTCTTGTAATATTCCCTGCTTGTTTTGCTTTTGGTGTAAATCCAGGAGAAGGAGCAGGACTTGCATTTGTTACTTTGCCTAATATATTTAATTCAATGCCTTTAGCTAGGTTATGGGGTACATTATTTTTTGTATTTTTATCTATGGCAGCATTGACTACTGTTGTAACTGTATTTGAGAATTTGATAGCTTTTACTATGTCAGAGTTTAAAATGCCTAGAAATAAAGCTTCTATAATAGTTGGTATAGTTGTATTTATATGTTCTCTTCCAACTGCTTTGGGATTTAATGTTTTATCCTTTATACAGCCTATGGGAGAAAATACAAGTTTTTTAGATTTATTTGATTTTATAGTAAGCTACAATTTAGTTGAATTAGGGGGAATATATATAATAATATTCTGCGTATCTAAATACGGATGGAGTTGGAATAATTTTCTACATGAAGTAGATTCCGGTACAGGTATTAAATTTCCAAATTCATCAAGGTTTTATGTAACTTATATATTGCCTATAATATTATTTGCTATGTTTGTAATTAATTATATATATAAATTTTTTATTAATTAAGCATGGATTATAGATTGATAATTATAATGATTTTGTGTTGTTTTAAAGGATTTGGAATTTATGGATAATAAAGAAATATATAAAAGATTGGAAAAGAGATATAAATCTGATGACTTTTTATCTTTTGTTGGAATGAAGTTAGAACATGCTGAAAAAGGTAAAGTTATTATATCATGTGAAAATAAAAAAGAGCTTTCACAGTATATGGGTTATATGCATGGAGGAATGATTACATCTTTAGCTGATACAGCAGGAGGTCAGGCTGCTTCTACAATATTTGAAGAGGAAGTAAAAATAGTAACTTCTGAGCTTAAAATACATTTTTTGAAGCCGGTTGTTTCTAAAAAGGTAATAGCTGTAGGAGAAGTTATAAATGCTGGAAAAAAATTAATAATAGTAGAATCTGTAATTAAAGATGAAGAAGATAATATGCTTGCTAAGATGATAGCCACTATGTTTGTAATTGATCCTTCTTAAATTTAATTATAAGATATTATTTTATTTATATTACTAAAAAACTGTAAAAATTTTATAGTTTTAGGTAAAATACTTTTAAATAAATTATTTTTGAATTACAATTATGAATGTATTATTTTATATATAAATTAAGGAGTTAAATATGATAATAGGATTTATAGGTGCCGGTTCTATGGGCGGAGCTTTGATAGAAGGGTTTATAAAATCTGGAATAGAGTATACCAATATCATAGCAAGCGTAAAAACTATGGAGAGAAAAGATTATCTCGAAAAGAATTTAGGAATAAAAGTATATACAGATAATAGAAAGGTAGCAAGCGAGGCTGATATATTATTTATAGCAGTTAAGCCTTATATGGTTAGTATGGTTGCTGCAGAAATATCATCATCTATTAAAGTAGGTGCTACTATTGTTAGCGTGGCTGCTTCTGTAAGCAAAAGAGATTTATCAAGATTATTTAACGGAAGCAGAATTGTAAGGATAATGCCTAATACTCCTGTAAAAACTTGCAATGGTTTTATATCCGTTGCTGAGGCTGAAAATAAGGTTGTAGAGAGCGGAGTTGTAGAGTTATTAAAACGTGTTGGAATGGTTAAGGTTGTTAAAGAAGAGCAGATACATGCCTATAATGCTATGGCTGGATGTTCTCCTGCTTTTATGTATATGCTTATAGAAGCTATGAGCGATGCCGGAGTATTTATGGGTATAGATAGAAAAACATCTATAGAAATGGCTGCCCAAGTTTTTAAAGGTTCCGGAGCAATGGTTCTTGAATCTAATAAACATCCTGCTCAATTAAAAGATGGAGTATGTACTCCAGGAGGTATTACCATAAAAGGTGTTAAAGTTATGGAAGATGAAGGGCTTAGAAGCGGCATTATAAATACTATTCTTGCTAGTTATAATGCTTCTATAGAAAGTGAGAAAAAATAAATATTTAATAATACAAGTTGTACATTGGTTATGAATTTTTATTTTTTATTAATTAGATAATAGAAGTCAAATAAAAAATTCTGTTTGACTTTTTTGACTCAATTATTATAATATTTATAGTAAGATATATGAAGGAGCATTTACATGCCTAAAAAAACAATATTAGTTTTAGATGATGAAAAGAGCATTAGAACTCTTTTTGAAGAAGAGTTTAAAGATGAAGGATATGATGTCGTATCCACTGATAGTGGAGAGGAAGCCTTAGAAATGCTTGATAAAGGTACTCCTCATATTGACTTGATAACATTAGATATAAAAATGCCTAAAAGGGATGGATTAGATTTTTTAGCTAAGGTTAGAGAAAAACATAGAGAGTTACCTATTATAATATGTACAGCGTATAACAATTATAGACATGAGTTCTCAGTTTGGAATGCTGACGGATATATATTAAAATCTGGAAATCTTACAGAAATTAAAGACAAAATAAAGAGACTTATAGGTTAATATTTTTTATGCCCCACATTCGCAAAGACCCCGTAACTAAGCAGTCGGTAATTATTTCTTCAGAAAGAACTGGAAGACCTAGTGATTATGTAAATTTTAGTGAAAAACATGTAGAAAATTCTGCTCTCAGCTGTCCTTTTTGCAGAGGACATGAAATGAAAACTCCTGATTCCATAAATACTATATATGCAAAGCAGGAGGAAATTTGGCAGGTTAGGATAGTTCCAAATAAATATCCTATAATATCAGAAACATTAGAAGGAGAGCTTCCAAAAGAAAATAAACTTTTTTGTGCCAGCAGTTCTAAAGGTTTTCATGATGTTGTGATAGAGCATCCGGATCATTTTTTTAATTTTTATAATGCAGATACTGAAGATTTTTATTATATTTTTGATGCTTTAATTATGAGGCTTAAAAATTTAGCCACTAATAAAGATATGCTTTATAGTTTATATTTTAAGAATTTCGGACCTGAAGCAGGAGCTAGTTTATCACATTCCCATTCGCAAATTATTACAACTCCTTTTATACCTATTCAAATGAAGGATGAAATAAGCGGAGCATTGGAATACTATAATGAAAACAAAAAATGTGTATATTGTGATATTATAGAGGAAGAACTTAAGTTAAATGAAAGAGTTATATGTGAAAATGATACTTTTATAGCTATATCTCCTTTTGCATCACGTTCTCCTTATCAAATTTATATAATGCCGAAATTTCATAGTCATAGTATTATATATTCTTCTAATATAGAGCTTTTAGATTTTGCTAGCATATTAAAAGAAGTTTTTGATAGACTTCTAAGAACATTGGGAGAAGTTAGTTTCAATTATGTTCTTCATACACTTTCTCCTGTACTTAAAGATAAGTATTTCTATTCAAGTCATTGGTTTTTAGATATAATGCCTAAAATGAGTAAACTTGCAGGATATGAGCTTGGAAGCGGTGTTTATATTAATTCCATTAAGCCTGAGGATGCAACTCAGCATTTAAGAGATTCTTTATCAAATATACATTATGATATATTATAATATTACTATATGATCTCTTGTTATTACAGCATCATAATTTTTATATCCTAATATTTTTAGTATATCATCAGAATGATGACCTATAATTTTTTGAACATCATCAGAATTATAATTTATTATTCCTCTTGCAAATTCTGTTCCATTTTCATCTATAATGCTTACTATATCGCCTTTTTTAAAAGTATTAATTACTTTTATAACTCCTATAGGAAGAAGGCTTGATTCTTTTTCGAGTACAGCTTTTTTAGCACCGGAGTTAACAATTAATTTTCCTATTATAGTAGTGGCATAAGCAATCCATCTTTTTTTTGTAGAAAGTTCATCTGTTTCTTTTACAGGATAGAATATTGTTTTATCTTTGCTTTCAAATATATCATTAAGTACATTCGGTTTTTTTCCATTAGCTATAAATAATGCACATCCGGATCTTGTTACTATTTTTGCTGCTTGGAGTTTCGTTTTCATTCCTCCTCTTCCGCCTTTAGAAGCATCAAGACCTAAATTTTCTATTTCTTTTGTAACTTCAAATACTTCATGTATAAATTTAGCATTCGGATTTGTTTTAGGGTTATCATCATAAAGCCCATTTATATCTGAAAGTATTATAAGCAAATCAGCATCCAATTCGCTTGCAACAAGAGCAGAAAGTTTATCATTATCAGAAAAACTTATCTGTGTAACATCGTATAATTGTTTAAGTTCATCGCTGGATACTGTATCATTTTCATTTATTATAGGTACAACTTTATATTTTAAAAGCATACTTAAAGTTGAATGCAGATTTAAATATCTTCTTCTGTTTGAAAAATCTTCTTCTGTTAAAAGTATTTGAGCTGTAACTATATCGAATTTTGAGAATCCGTCTTCATATATAGACATAAGCTGCGACTGTCCTATGGCTGCACAAGCCTGCTTTAATGCAACTTCATCTAGGTCCTGCACATTAATTTTTTTAGCACCAAGTCCTACAGCTCCTGAAGTAACAATTAATACTTCTTTTCCCATTCTATGAAACTTTGCTATAGCTTCTATAAAAGAGTATATTCTAGCTAAAGATATATATCCCTCATCATTTCTTAAAACATTAGTACCAAATTTGAATACTATTCTTTTTATATTATTTAAATCTACTTTTTCCATGCGAAGTATTATAAATGATATAATAAAAAAATAAAGTTATAATCTGAAAATAGTTATAATTTTTATCTATTTATTTCCCCATGTTCCTCCAAATTTAAAACTCATACCTAAGTAAAAATCATTATCTACAGTATAGTGGCCGCTTTTCTCATTATATGAAATAACCCCTACCTGCTGTCTATTTTCTAATTCATAATATTGATAATTATTTTTGAATACAGGATCATAAGTAAATGTATCTGACAGCATAATTTTAAAATCATCTGTTATATTTAATGTTATTTTTAAGAAAGCTCTGTATTTAAGCTGATAAATATCATATAAATTAGACAATATATTATTATCATGTATACCTACATGTGCTGTAATATCAAATTTCCATAATTTTCTAACTTCAAAGAATATAAATCCGCTCATACCGTAATAAGGTTCTCC
>NZ_CALXRN010000239.1 GCF_944390595.1 uncultured Brachyspira sp.
ATTCTGATGAGAAAATAAGAGTAGCAACAGAAGCAGCAAGAAAATCTCAGGAGATATTTACAGATATTAAAGATAAAATAGAAAATACAGCAAATATAATGAGAGATATTTCAAGTACAGCAGTTGAACAGCAGTCCGGAGTTGATCAAGTTAATCAGGCTGTATTAAGAATGGATGCAAGTACTCAGGAAAATGCAAGTTTAGTAGAACAGTCTAAAGATGCAAGTATAACATTAAGTACTGAGGCTCAGAAATTAATAGAAGTTGTAAGCTACTTTAAGTTATAAATATATTTTCAAAAATGGACTTAATTATAAAATTAAGTCCATTTTTTTATATCAAATTAATAGTGAATTACTCCTCCGATACCTATAGGTAATCCTGTTAACATCCAAATTATTAAAAGTAAAGACCATGAAACTAAGAAAGTTATAGAATACGGAAGCATTAATGCTGCCAAAGTACCAAGACCTGAACCTTCCTTTTGTTCTTTAGATTCATATTTTTCAGCAAATACAACTATCATAGCAAAGTATGACATTAAAGGAGTTATAATATTTGTGCTTGAATCTCCTATTCTATATGCAAGCTGAACAAATTCAGGAGAATAACCGATTTGCATAAACATAGGTACAAATATAGGAGACATTATAGCCCATTTTGCTGAAGCAGAGCCTATAAATAAATTTATAAATGCAGAAGCAAATACAAATGAAATAATAAGAGGAACTCCAGTAAATCCTGTTGATTTTAATAGGTTAGCTCCTGTTACAGATATTATAGTTCCTATATTTGTATAAGAAAAATAATATACAAATTGAGAGGCAAAAAATGATAAAACAAGATAGTATCCTAAAGTAGACATAGATTCTCCCATTGACTTCATAACATCTTTATCATTTTTAAATTGTTTTGTTACGAATGCATATACTACACTAGGTATAAAAAAGAATAATGCTATTATAATAACTATTCCGTCCATAAAAGGAGATTTCAAAAATGCTCCGTTTTCTCCTCTTAATATTCCATTTGATGGTACTACTAATATACAAATGATAATAGCGAATATTATAAATGATAATAGCGAATATTATAAATGATAATAAAGCCATCATTAATCCTTTTTTATCTAATTCGCTTATATTGAGATCATGTTCATATTTATCAGAACCTTCTCCTTCATATTTTCCTAAATTTGGCTCTACTATTTTTTCTGTTACTATTGTTCCCACTATAGTAAGCAGTATTGTAGAAAACGCTAGAAAATAAAAATTTGAAGTTCCTGCCACGTGATAATTAGGATCTATTATATTAGCAGCAGAAGTTGTAAAATTTGCAAGCAATACATCTACAACACCAACTGTTAAATTAGCACTATAGCCTGCAGATACTCCTGCAAATGTTGCCGCAAGACCTGCCAACGGATGTCTTCCCATTATAAGAAATACTATAGCACCAAGAGGTATTAAAATTACATAACCTATATCGCTTGCAACATTAGACATAATACCGGCAAATACAACCACAGCAGTAATTAATCTTTTAGGTGTTTTTAATACTAATAATTTTAATGCAACTCCTATAAGACCGCTTTTTTCAGATATACCTACACCCAACATAGCAAGCATAACAACACCAAGCGGAGCAAACCCTATATAATTCGGCAAAGCTTTTGTAACTATGATTCTAATACCTTCAGCACTCAATAATGATTTAGCACTGGATGTTATAGTGGTTTCAACTCCGTCTTTAAAACCTATATATTCAACTGATATACCTAATCTAAATGCTATTTCAGATGCTATTATTACAATTATAGATAATATAATAAATATAGTACATGGATCAGGTAATTTGTTTCCAATAATTTCTATGTAATTTAATGCTTTTAATAATGATGACGGCTTTTTTGATGACATAAACAGAAATCTCCAATATTTTAAATTATATAATTTGTATTATACATTTTAATAATTTACTTGTAAAGCAATATAATGTATTTATAAAAATTTTAATTTTTGGAAATAATATCATTATTATAATGTTTTTTAATTTCATCTATAAAATTTGAACATATTATATTTTGTCTTTTTGATTTTATTTCTATTTCTATTTCTTATGTTATCATTTTATTTGAATTTGATTTTTCATCTATATTTGCAAGATAATTACCTTTTTCATCGCATATAAAACTTTTACCTATAAAAGATGCTTCCATAATAGAATTTTTTTCTATGCCTATACGATTGCATAATACTAAAGGTGTTAGATTTTCTATAGCCCTTATTCTAGCTATTTCAAAAGTTGTGTTTGAACCAAAATTAGCAAGTACGCAAATAATATTACTTCCGTTTAATATTTGTGCTCTTGATATTTCATTGAACCATAAATCAAAACATATTTGTACAGATATACATGTATTATTTAAATTAAAAACTAAATTACTGTTATTTATATCACCTGAGTTAAAAAAATTCTTTTCAAAGTCAGATAAATGTATTTTTCTGTATACACCTTTTATATTTCCTTTTTTATTATTACTGCAGAATTATAAATTTTATCTTCAAACTCTTCAGCAAATCATGTAATAATTGAAATATTATTTTCTTTTGATATTTTTGATAAATTATTTATAAATATGCCATTTTCTATTTTTTCAGCTGATTTTTTTAATGCTTTCAAATACATATCCGCTAGAAGATAATTCAGGCAATACTATAATATCTGTATTTTCTTTATTTAAAGCTTCTTGTATTATTTCAATATTTTTATATTTATCTTTTTGCACATCAAATTGAAATGCACTAATTTTCATTTGGATCTTTGTATCCTTTTTCATTAAGTTCTGTTCTTATTTTTTTGTCTATACTTTTATCATCAGTTATTACAGATACAAATTTTAATCTAGGCATAGTTTCTTTAGAGAGCATATTTACATCAAAGCACTTTACATTTTCTAAAATCAATGTTCTTATTTTTGTATGATTTAATATAGAATCCATATTATCAAGGCTTCTTAAATTTCTTAAAACAACAGTTTTCAAATTTTCTAAATTGCTCAAATCAGGAATTTCTTTAAGAGTTTGTATATTATTAAGTTCTAATTTCTTTATAGTTTTCATCTCTGATAGAAAATTAAATGATCTCATATTTTTGCCTTTTTCTAAATAAAATTCCTCAAGTTCTGGAAGTTTTTTAGGTATTTCTTCTTCATGCGAAGCACCTGACAGTATAGCTAATTTTTTTATATTAGGATTTTTATCAAAAGACTCCATTCTAAAAGTGCCTGCTCCTATTTCTCTAATAGTAGGTCTTGCTGCTAAATAAACATCCTGTCTTAATGTGAGCCCGTTTTCTATATATATACTCTCTAAATTTTCTATATTATCAAGAGGTTTTAATTCCATATCTTTAGGCAAATCTCCGTATAGGTGAAGGCTTTTTAAGTTAATTAATCTTGCAAATATATCAACTCCTTTTAATGGAAATTTTAAAGAGGCATGATATATAAGATTCTTGATATCAGGCAAAGCTATTAATAAATCATTTCCCATTATACTATTTTTATTATTTTCATCTTTATCAGAAGACATATTTAAAAAGAAATCTTCTCTGTTTCTTAATATTTCATTAAGTGTTGAAATATTTTCTTTAGATACACCTGACTCATCTACAAATAGTATATAGCTTTTTTCAGAAAGAAGTAAATCAAAAAGGGTTTGATTGTCTAATGAAGATATTTTTATTTTTTCCATGTTATTATTTATTTATATTATTAATATTATTTTATAGCTAATTATAAAACAGGTGCGATTATTCTGCAAGCAGAATTTCTAAGTCTTATCAATTTAGGCTGTTTTGCATATTCTTCAGATGTAATTTTGTGCGAATTTAGAACATCTTTTTTGAATATATCCTCAAATTTTTTAGCTATATCAACATCATATATAACCGCATTCATTTCATAATGTAAATAAAAACTTCTTATATCCATATTGCAAGTTCCGCATGATACTATTCTTCCATCTATAGCACAGAATTTACTATGTAAAAAACCTTTTTCATAAAGATAAATATTTACCCCCGCTTTAAGTAAAGTTTCAAAATATGTTTGTGCTACCCACCATGCAACCTTTTTATCAGGTTTTCCTGTTATCATTAAATTAACATTAACTTCAGATAATGCAGCATTTTCTAATGTATGCAAAAAACCATCATCCGGTACAAAGTAAGGACTCTCTATATAAATACTTTCTTTTGCTTCTTCTATCATCTTTGAATATACTTTTTGTATGCTGTCCCATTTTGAATCTGCACCTGATGTTATGATTTGAACAGGCAGAAATTTGTCCGTAGTTGATTGAGGGAATAAATCCTTTCTAATAATAGAAATTTTTTCTTCATTTAGGTTTTTATTAGCATATTTTATTCTTCTTCTTTTTTTCTCTTTTACATTGAATACTTCTAAATCTCTTCCTCCGGCATTATACCAATCGCATACAAAGACATTTTGTATAAGGTTGCATGCATCTCCTACTATACGCATATGAACATCTTTCCAAGAATCAAAACGTTTTCCTCCGTCTATGTATTCCTGTCCAAGATTCATGCCTCCCATATATGATACTATTCCATCTATTACAACTATTTTTCTATGGTTTCTATAATTTACAAATCTAGTCCATAATATAGAAAAAGGATCATGATAATATAAAAACTTTATTCCATTTTTCTTTAATTCATTTCTATATTTTTTATTTATTCTCATCAAAGAACCGACACCGTCAAATATCAATCTAATCTCAACACCTTGATTTGCTTTTTTTATAAGAACATCTTTAATTCTTTCTCCAAGTTCATCGCTTCTCCATATAAAATATTCCATGTGTATAGTTTTTTCCGCTAATTTTAAATCATGAATTATGGCATTAAAAAGTTCTTCTCCTTCATCAAATACATAAACTTCATTTTGTACTGTAATTGGAGAGTATCCGCTTTTTATTGCAAGTTTTACTAAATTAATATGCTTTCCATAATGTCCCTGCATATTATCAAGTATTTTTATCTGTTCTTGGAGTAAAGATGAGAAATACTGCTTTATCATATCTTCCGGCAATTTAGCAGAAATTTTCTTTTTAGATTTTTTCCAATTCATTCCTAAAAATATATAAAATACAACTCCTACATAAGGAAGAAATACTAATACAGTAAGCCAAGCTATGAATGAATAAGGAGGTCTGTTTTCAAGAAGCATTTTTATTGCTATTGATATTACATATAAGAAAAATATTATAGTTAATATATAAAATACCATTTTTATCCCAAATTTGAATTATAATACCTTTAGATACTATATAAAACAATTATAAATGTCAAGAAAAATTGTATTATATGTAATGATAAATTTTAATTAAATACTTGACAAAAATCATTAGTAGGGTACAATAATATTACTTCCGAAAATATTTGTAATGAAGGGCGTTGGTTTTCTTTCCCAGAAAGAAACCGACACTCTTTTTTTATTTGTGGGAAATATAATGAATAAAGATAGAAGACCTCAAAAGCAAAAAGAATATGGCAGAGAGCCGAAGAAAAAAAAATTAAAAAAAGAAAAAACTAAAAAAGCAGATACAAATATAATAGATGAAGTATTATTATTTAATTGTATAAATAATAAATTAGAAGATAAGAATATATATTTATTGGATTTAAAAGTAAGATGTATTTCTGATAATAAAAAAGTTTATGCAGTTATTTATAAAAAGAAAGAGAGTGTATCTCATACCCATTGTATAGAAACTACAAGATTAATTCAGGAAGCTATTAAATCAAACGGCTATGATGAGGGAGATTACACCATTACAGTTTCTTCTGCTGGGTTTAGATGGAAGTTTAATGATAGGTATGAATTATTTGAAGATATGCCTATAAAAATTAAATATAAAGAAGGCGAGGGTTTTACTACGGCTTATGCTGTTTTAAAAGAAGCTAAGGATGATTATATTATTGTCAGTATAACTGATGAAGATAATATTATTAATGAAACAGATATAAAAATATTAAAAAGTGATATTATAAAAGCAAGATTAAATTGTTAATATTTTTAACAATAAAAATATATAAATAAAGAATTGGAGATAATAAATGTTTGAAAACGTTGGAACTTATTTACAGCAGCTTTCTGAAGAGAAGGATATTAGTATAGAGCTTTTAAAAGAAGTTATAGAATCTACTATGGTATTGGCACTAAAAAAGAAATATGGTAATGATATAAATTTCCATATACATTTTGATAGCAAGAATAATCCTACTGTATATAAAGGTGCTAACGTTGTGGAAGAAGTTAGAGATGATAAAAAAGAAATATCATTGGAAGATGCTAAAAAATTAGATCAAGATATTAATTTAGGCGATGAGGTTTTAATACTCGTTGATCAAGTTGAAGCATTCGGAAGAATAGAAAGTATGGTTGCTAAGACTACATTCTTTCAAAAAATTTCTGAGCTTGAAAAGAATATTATTTTTAATGAGTTTAAAAGAAGAGAGAATCAGCTTGTAAACGGATATTTCCAAAGAGAAAACAGAGGCAATATCTATGTAAATTTAGGTAAAACAGAAGGTTTGCTTCTAAAAAAAGATCAATCTCCAAAAGAACATTATACTGCAGGCGATAGAATAAGAGCCTATATCTACAAAGTAGAAAATGATAAATCAGGTCATCCTACTATATTCCTTACTAGAACAAAAGGTGATTTTATTAAAAAACTTTTTGAACTAGAAATACCGGAAATAGCAGACGGTACTGTAGAAATAAAAAATATAGTAAGACAGCCGGGATTAAAAATAAAAATAGCTGTTGTATCTAATAAACCGGAAGTTGATCCTATAGGTGCATGTATCGGACAGAAAGGAATACGTATACAATCTATAATAAAAGAGATAGAAGGCGAAAAAATAGATGTTGTTAAATGGTCTAAAGATATTAGAGAGTATATTGCTGAGGCTATAACTCCTGCTAAGCCTATTAGAATTATTATTACAGATCCTGAGAAAAAAGATGCTATGATTATAATACCGGATGAGCAACTTTCTCTTGCACTTGGTAAAAGCGGATTTAATGTAAAACTTGCTTCTCAGCTTACAGGATATCATTTTGACATAAAAACTGAAAGCGATATTAAAGAGAATCCGGAACTGCTTAAAGATATTGTTCCGCTTAATCAAATATTCTCAGATACTGCAGAAAGCACAGAAGAAAGCAGCAGCGATGAAACAGTTGAAATTGCTGAGTTAGAAAGTAATTTGTATTCACTTCAAGGTGTTGATGAATCTATTATTAAAATACTTATAGAAAATAATATCAATTCAATAGAAGAACTGTATAATATGTCTGCTGAGGAGATAATAGAAAAAACAGGCATAGAGAAGAGTATTGTTGATAATTTGATGCTTATAATGAAAGATGTTGTTGAAATAGTTGAAGCAGGCGAAGATGAATATGAAACTACTTCTGAAGAGGTTGTAGAAGAAATAGAAGTTTATGAGTGTCCTAACTGCGGTTCAAGCATAACTGAAGATATGACTAAATGTCCTAAATGCGGTATTGAGCTTACTTTTGAATAATTATGGTATGTAATATTTGCGGCAGCGATAAGTATACTAAAATCGGATATATAAAAAATATATGGCAGAATGATAAAGAAGTATATCAATGCTGTAATTGTGCTTTATATTTTATAGAACCTCCAACTGATGAAGAGATATATTTATTATATAAAAATGAATATCATAATAATATAAAAAATAAATTATTTGAGACAGCTAAAAGCAAAATGCGTTATGCTAGAAGCTTGTCTCAATTTAATTTTATAAAAGATTATATTGATATTAATAATAAAAAAATATGCGAGATAGGTGCTTTTGACGGCTTGCTTTTAAATATATTTAAAAATAACGGCTGTAATGTATTCGGATATGAGCTTAATGACAATGCTAGAGTTTATGCTAAAAGTAAATATAATATAGATTTGAAAGCAAATTTCTTAGAAAGCAATGAAAAATATGATATTATAATACTTTCTCATGTTATAGAACATTTCAAAAATCCAAAAGATATATTATTAAAAATAAAAAGCATGCTTAATAATGACGGATATATTTATATAGAAGTTCCAAATTCTCCAATGCCTAATCAATGCAGTTATGAAATGCTTATGAGGTATCTCAATACAGAACATACTGTAAATTTTAATATGGATAATATGAAAATGTTTGCTGCCTCAAATGATTTAGATATAATAGCATGTAAATATAGTAATTATCGTGTTTCAAAGACTAATGAAAAACTAAGGGCTAACATTTTAGAGGGAAGTCTTCCTAGTATATCTAATCTATTTTCATTTTTTATGTTTACTTTTAATGTGTTAATATTAACAAACAGAGTTTTTATTAATTATGATGATAACAACAATTTATGGTCTTATGGTGAAAATGTACGAATAATAACTAAAAATAAATCATAAATTAAGTTTTTAATTTATGATTTTTATTAAAAAACAGAATATTATTTTGACTTTATTACATAATTGTATATATTTAAATATATTCGTTTTTATAAAATTTCTATAAAGGTTATTCCCGTGAGAAACAAATTGATGTTTAAATTTTTATCGCCATTCGTAATTTTCTTATTTGTATTATTTGTTGCTATTTATATTATATACAGACCTTTATATAGGACAAGATTTCTACAAGAAAAATATCTTGCTTCATTAGAGGTTAAGACAAAAGCAGAAAGTTATGTAGAAGAATTAAAAAATACAGTATATGTTGTAGAGGCATATTTAGAATCCAGCCCTAATTTAATTGAATTTGGTAATTTTATAACAAATGTTCAAAAATTAAATGACGGATATTTAAATGTGTATTTCGGAGATACTGTTCCATATCCTAATGGAGGAACATTCATTAATACTTTAGAAGTTTATCCTTTAACTTATGATCAAACATCTAGGGACTGGTATAAGGATTCTGTTGCCACTAATGATGTAATGATAAGCAATCCTTATATAGATTTTGCAGTTAATAAACTTACTATAACATTTGCAAAAGCAATATATACAAATGGTTTTTTAAAAGGAGTTTTTTCTATAGACTTTGCTAATATTAATAGTATTAGCGACGGATTAAAGAAAAATTTTGATGAAGAAATTTATATAGTATCTGATAACGGAGTGTTTATGACACATGATAATGCAGACTATATATTAAATGAAACTAATAATTTATTTACATATCCTATATTTTCCGGATTTAATAATAATTTAGTTTCTCATATTGGAGATTTGGATATAATCAAAAATGAATGGTATTCTATTCAAAAAACTGATAATGCTCCTTGGCTTTTGGTATTTAAAGGAAGTGCTGAGCCTTTTTATGCTCAATTTAGATTTTTAATGATAAGTTTATTTTTATGTATTCTTGTACTTATTATTTTAGAGGCTTTGCTTGTTGCCAGAATAGTTATACCTTTATCTAATAATGTGTATCAGGCAATTACTATAATGACGCTTATGCAAGACGGACGATTCGACAGTCAGTTTGAAGAAAAAGATTTAAAAAGAAAAGACATTTATGGAATGCTTGCAAATTCTATTAATGATATGCAGCATATAATGTATAATATAGTTTCTGAATTAAAAGAGAATATATCTATGATAAATAATTCTTCTCAAAAAATATCTAAAGGGATTGACAATTTATCTGACAGAACTTCATCTCAGGCGGCAGCTGTTGAACAGATTACAAGTTCTATAGAGAATTTATTTTCTACCATTTCAAATACATCTAAAAACTCTTACGATGCTAAAAATATGAGTGCTAAAGTGGCAGAGTCTACACAGAATGGTGTTTCTGCTGTTAATGAAATATCCAACAATATGAATGAAATTTCTGAATCAAGCAAAGAGATATCAAATATTACAAAATTGATACAGTCTATAGCATTTCAAACTAATATATTGGCACTTAATGCTGCAGTAGAAGCTGCACGTGCCGGAGAGCAGGGCAGGGGATTTGCGGTTGTTGCTTCTGAAATTAGATCTTTGGCTCAGAATGTTAATGATGCTGCTGGAAACATAACAAATATTATAGAAAAAACTGTATCTAAAATAGAAATAGGAGATGAATCTGTTAAACGTTCTTTAGATATACTCTTGGAGATAGAGAATTCTGCCAGAGATGTTTCTAATATATTGGTGGACATATATGAATCAGCATCTTCTGAGGAAGAAAGTGTAAAACAAATAAATACTGCTATGAATGAATTAAATGCAATTACTCAGGAGAATGCTGAGTTGGTTAATAATAGTTCTTATTTAGGTAAAGAAGTTGTAGACGGGACGACTAATCTTTATTCGGAACTAGAATATTTCAAATTAGATAAAAAGTTTAAGTAAGGTTAAAATATAAAAGGAGCTGTTTGATTAGCTCCTTTTTTATATTTTTAAATTATAATTTTAAATTTTTTATTATTTCGCATGCTTCATCTACTTCTTTCATACTTATATCTCTATGCGTAACAAATCTTACTTTATATTCTACGAATGAACTAGCTCTTACACCAAGTTTTTCCAATTTTTCTATAATATATTCTGAAGTTTTTTCTGTATCTGCTATAACTATATTTGTTTCTACATGTTCAAAATCAAGAGTACCAATTCCTGCTTCTACAATAGTTTTTGCTATTTTTTTAGCTTTTATATGATCTTCTTCCAATGCTTCTATATTGTGCTGTAAAGCATATATACCAGCAGCTGCCATTAATCCTATTTGTCTCATACCGCCGCCTATTAATTTTCTCATTATAAATGCTTCTTCTATGAAATCTTCTTTACCGCAAATCATAGCTCCCATTGGGGCACCAAGTCCTTTAGATAAACAGAATGTAATAGAATCAGTATTTGATGCTATTTCTTTTACAGGTACTTTTGAAGCAATAGATGCATTGAAAACTCTAGCTCCATCCATATGAAGATGAACATTCTTAGATTGAGTAAATTCATATAATTCTCTAAGAACTTCTATAGGATAAACAGAACCGCCATGTCTGTTATGGCTGTTTTCTACTTCTACCATATTTATAGGTGAAACGAAATACGGCTGATGTCCGGCAAAATATTTTTCTACTATGCTTTTTGTTAATATTCCTCTATCTGCTTTTGTTGTTATAGTCATTATTCCGGCAAGCGAAGAAGCTCCTCCCAATTCATAATGCATAATATGTGATTCTTCCTCCAAAAGCATTTGTTTGCTTCTTGTTCCTAATATTAACATAGGTATTAAGTTACCCATAGTACCGCTTGAAACAAATATAGCTTTTTCTTTACCTGTAATTTCAGCAGCCATTTCCTGAAGTTTATTAACAGTAGGGTCTTCCATATAAACGTCATCGCCGCATTCTGCTTCATATATAGCTTTACGCATTTCATCACTTGGTTTTGTAATGGTGTCGGTTCTTAAATCGTATATTTTCATCTTTTTATTACTCCGATTATTAAAATAATGAGATTTTTTATCACAATTATAATACATTTGATATAAATTACAACAGCTATTAAAAAATAATTGAAATAATTAATAATTATATCTATAATATTTTGAAAATTATATACAGTAAGGAAAATAATTTATGATAAAGAGATATACAAGAAAAGAGATGGGAGAGCTTTGGAGCTTGCAAAATGAGTTTCAGGTTATGCTTGATGTTGAGATTGCTGCTTGCGAGGCTATGGCTGAAATAGGTGAAATTCCTCAAGAAGCAGTAAAAAATATTAAAGAAAAAGCAACTTTCACAGTAGAAAGAATCGCAGAAATAGAAAAAGAGACTAATCATGATATTATATCATTTGTAACTGCTGTTCAGGAAAATGTAGGAGAGGGCGGACAATATATACATAAAGGCTTAACTTCAAGCGATGTTAAAGATACTGCATTGGCTGTTATGATGAAAAGATCTGCTGAAATTATATTAGATGATTTGAAAAGATTATCAGAAGTTTTATTAAGAAGAGCAAAAGAACATAAATATACTCTTTGTATAGGACGTACTCATGGTATACATGCTGAGCCTATGACATTGGGATTAAAATTTATATTATGGTATGATGAGAATGAAAGAAATATTAAACGTGTTGAAGAGGCTAAAAAACAGGTTTCTGTTGGTAAGCTTTCAGGAGCAGTTGGTACTTATAGTAATATTGATCCTAGAATAGAAGAGCTTGTTTGTAAAAAGTTAGGTATAGAAGCAGACAAAGTTTCCACTCAAATAATACAAAGAGACAGACATGCTCAGTATCTTACTACTTTAGCAATAGTTGCTAGTTCATTGGAGAAATTTGCTACAGAGATTAGAAATTTACAAAGAACAGATATAAGAGAAGCAGAAGAATATTTCAGTGAAAAGCAAAAAGGTTCATCTGCTATGCCTCATAAAAGAAACCCTATCACTTGCGAAAGAATATCAGGTTTAGCAAGAATAGTAAGAGGTAATGCATTAGCATCTCTTGAAGATATAACTCTTTGGCATGAAAGAGATATAAGCCATTCATCAGTAGAACGTGTTATACTTCCAGATTCTACAATTGCAGTTGATTATGCTATTAATAAATTCATTGACATAGTAGATAAACTTTTAATATATCCGGATGCTATGAAAGCTAATATTGAAAAGACAGGCGGTTTAATTTTCAGCCAAAGAATATTAATAAGTTTAGTTAATAAAGGCATTGACAGAGATAATGCTTACAGATGGGTTCAGAGAAATGCAATGAAAAGATGGCTTAACAATGAAGACTTCAGAGAGAATGTTCATAAAGATGAAGATATAACAAAGTATTTAAGCTCTCAGGAAATTGATGACTGTTTCGATTATGCATACTATTTAAGAAATATTGATGTTATAATGAAAAGATTTGGAATATAAATTATATTACAAAATTAATAATAAGCCAAATAGAATAATATAATTTCTATTTGGCTATTTATTTATCCTAGTATATTTTTTATTCTGCTGAACAATGACTGCTTATCATTTTCTAAAGATTTATAATCTATATTTTCATCATTACAGAATTTTACAGCTGTTTCTATATTTTTATTTGCTAATTCTATAATGCTTTTTATTATAATTTCTTTAATTGTTTTTGTTTTTATAACATTGTTGTTTTTATATAGTTTAATTAATTCTTCAGAAGATTTTTCATAATTATTTGTATGATAATAGGATATTGCTCTGTTATAGTAAGCATTAAAAAAATTTCCGCTTAATTCTATAACTTTATCATAATAGGATATAGCCGCATCATATTCATTATTATCAAATGCTATATTTCCTATATTATAAAAATTATTTATCTCTTCATTTTTGTTTTTTAAATTTTCAAAATTTTTTATTTCTTTCTTTAATACTTTTAATTGTTTTTTATATAAAGTATTAAATTTGTTCATTTTTAATTTTGATTTTTTTAATATATTATTATTTATAACTATACCGATTAAAGTAAAAACTATTATTATAACAGTTAAAAAAGCAAACCAGAAATTTATTAAATTATTTGATGATTTAATAGTTTCATTCATCGACTGTTCTAAATTTCTATAGTAATTGTCAAATACATTTTTTAATGCCGATTCTAAATTTTCAATATTTGAGCTTTTTAATATTATATGATTTGTTGCTGTTTTATTACTTGATACCTGCCTTATTAACATATTGGTATAATAATCTTCTTTGGCTATAATTATATTTTCAAGAGAAGGAGAATAATTTGTTATAGAGTAATTTAATCTTCTTTCTATTTCCATATTATGATTTAAATATATATTTCTGAACATAAGCATTGATAATACAAATAATATTATAAAAGTAAGCATATAATATCTATGAAAGAATTTTAAGACTCTAGTTGGATATTTTCTTTTTGAATGTTCTTTTATTGTATTTATGCTGGTATCGGCTATATTTTTAATTTTTCCTTTGACATCTTTTTCATCTAAATATTTTTGGAATTTATCTATATTATCTGATGTAAAATCTTTTGCTTTTTCAAAACTTTTTATTGCAGCATCTTTAGCTTTTTCTATATTTTCATTGGCAAAATCTTTGGCCTTTTCTATATTTTCACTAGCAAAATCTTTAGCTTTTTGTATATTATCATCATTTATAAATCCTTTATTTTTATTAATGATATTGTTTTTATTTTTTTTATGATGTCTTATTCTTTTTTGTCTATTTAATTTAGATCTTTTGGATTTATTATTTTTTTTCATAAGGCTTACCCTTAAATATTTTTTTATATTTTATTATAAAATTAGAATAATTAAAATATTAAAATTTATTTAAACTTGATTTTTAACGTTAAAAGGTATATAAATATATTATAATAAAATCTTTATGGAAGTAAAGTTATGAATATATTTATAGCATCTAGTGAGGCCTATCCTTTTTCCAAGACAGGAGGGCTAGGTGATATTGCAGGAAGTCTTCCTTTAGCATTAGATTCTATCAAAATTAATACTTCTTTAATAATACCTCTATATAAACAAAATTATAATTTAGTAAACAAGAAAAACATATTAGCTAAAATACTAATAGAACATGGAAAAAATACAGAAGAAGTTGAAATAATAAAAATTAAACATCCTGAAAATAGTAATGTTTATGTTTATTTTATAAAGCATGATAATTTTTTTAAGAGAAACGGTATATATTCAGAAAATGGAATTGATTACAATGATAATGCAAGCAGATATATATTGTTTTCAAAAGCTATTGTAAAACTTATTATATATTTATATGAGAAAGAAAATCTAAAAGCAGATATACTTCATATTCATGATTGGCAGACATCATTGGCAGCACTCTATATAAAAGAAGTTTATAATGATGAAAATGCATTAAAAGATTTAAAGGTAATGTTTACTATTCATAATTTAGCTTATCAAGGTAATTTTAATACAGATATATATATATTGCTTAATATTTCTTGGAAATTCTTTGTTCACAGCAGACTTGAGTTTTACGGATATGTAAGTTTTATAAAGGCCGGCATAATACTTTCAGATATTGTTACAACGGTAAGTCCTTCTTATTCTAAAGAGATACAGGGTGAGGAATTTGGATGCGGTATGAATAGCCTGCTTACAGATGTTTCTCATAAGTTGTACGGAGTTCTTAATGGTGTATATGATGATTCTTGGAATCCTAAAACAGATAAATATATAAAAAATAATTATGATATAAATAATCCGGAAAAAAAGAAACTTATAAAGAATTCTTTATATAAAGAATTAGATTTTATTAATAAATCATATCCTCTTGTAACTATGATTTCAAGATTTGATCCTCAAAAGGGACTTGATTTGGTATATTCATCATTTTTTGAATTATCCACTTATGAAGCTAATTTTGTTTTTTTATTTGCCAAGAATAATTATTTTAAAGATTTTGAATACGAATTTACAAACAGAGCAAAAAGAGCAAAGAATATAAAAGTGTTATTTACATTTGATGAATCATTAGCTCATAGATTAACAGCAGGCAGCGACTTATATTTAATGCCCAGCAAATTTGAACCATGCGGACTTAATCAAATATACAGTATGAAATATGGAAGCCTTCCTATAGTACATGCGGTAGGAGGATTAAAAGATACTGTTATAAATTATAATGGAAATAAGACGGTTAATAAAGCTACTGGTTTCTCATTTAATGAATATTCTATAAAAAGTTTTGTTCAAACTATGGACTTAGCTTTTGATTTATATTATAATAAAAAAGATATATGGGATAAATTAATTTTCAATGCAATGAGCAAAGATTATTCTCTTCATAAAACAGCTTTAGAGTATGCTAAACTCTATAAAAAAATGTTAAACAATAAAAAATAATATTTTTAATTAATAGATAAAATAAAAAATTAAAGGAGAATTATTATGACAAAAGACCCAAGTTTTGATATAGTTTCTGAGGTTGATATGCAGGTTATAGATGATTGCGTAAATGTAGCCACTAAAGAAATAGATAATAGATTTGATTTTAAAGGTCAAAATATTAAGATTGAATTAAATAAAGGTGAGAAAACTATTACAATAATTGCCCCTGCAGATTTTGTATTGAATCAGGTTAAAGATATTCTCTTTCAAAAGTTTATTAAGAGAGGGTTAAATCAGAAATGTTTGAAAGAGAAGAAGAAAGAAAAAGCTGCTGGAGATGCTGTTAGAGAAATTGATGAAATAGTACATGGTATAGATAAAGACTTGGCTAAGCAAATAGTAAAAGATATAAAAGACATGAAATTAAAAGTTCAGGCAAGCATACAGGATGAACAGATAAGAGTGTCAGGTGCTAAGAAGGATGATTTGCAGGCAGTAATTTCTATGATTAAAGAAAAAGATTATCCTATACCTTTGCAATTTACAAATTACAGATAATAATAAAGATAAAATAAAAAGGGGATTAAATATCCCCTTTAATTTTTATTATATATATTTATCATATTTTTAATCTTATTAACCCCACAACTTTACCAACTATAGATACACTTTCCTTTATGATAGGCGGATAATCCTTGTTTTCAGGCATCAATTTGATACAGTCTTTTTCTCTAAAAAATCTTTTAACTGTTATCTCTTCATTGCCGTTATCATCAATTTTAGCAACAACTATATCTCCGTTATCAGGCTCGCTTGTAGTAGGATGAACTAAAATCATGTCTCCTTCTTTGATGTGTGCATCTATCATTGAGTCTCCGGCAACTCTCATAAGAAAATTATTTTCATCCTGTACTATAGATTTAGGAAGAGAATAAGTTTCTTCAACGGATTCATCAGCAACATCCATTAAAAGTCCTGCTTTTACTTCATTACTTAAAAGCGGTATCTTTATAAGGTTATGATTTCCCTTATTGAAAGTGTCTATAGGAACACTTCCTCTAGCTCTTTTTCCTGTTTTTTTAACATATCCTTTCTTTTCCAAAGCTGTTAAATGTGTTGTTACTGCAGTAGGAGAAGCAAAATTAAAATGAACCATAATTTCTTTAACAGTTGGAGGATATCCGTTTTCATTGGTGAATCTTTGCAAAAAGTTAAAAATATCTCTTTGCTTATCTGTTAATTCAGTCATATTTATACCTCTTTATATTTACATGTAGTATTTGTTATTATACTATATAAAAATATGATGTCAAGTTATAATGTGAAAAAAATTGTATTTTTACGGTTATTTGGGCATAAATTAAAGTGTAATATAGTTTAAATTTAATCTATTTTATGAAATTATTATACTTTTATATAAAGTATTTATAAATATATGTATTTAAATTTATTATATTATTTTTTGCTTAATAAAGCAGATTGTATTGATTATTGATATTTTTGTGAATAATATTATAATGATACCTTATTAATTAAAAATCATTATTGGTTGTATTTATGGATTATGTAATATCTACTACTATTTATCTGCTTAAAGGTACGTACACAACTTTATGTCTTTATATTGTAACTGTATTATTTTCACTGCCTTTATCAATGTTATTTGCAGCATTACAATTTAGTTCGCCAAAGTTTGTAAAATATATTTTTGATATATATGCTTGGATATTCAGAGGTACTCCATTAATACTTCAGCTTATATTCTTTTATTATGGTCTTCCGCTTATGACTAATAATGCAATAGCTTTCCCGGCATTTACATCAGCAGCTATTACATTCGTACTTAATTATTCAGCTTATCTTATGGAAATATTTAGAGCAGGTATTGAAAGTATAGAGAAGGGACAGTATGAAGCAGCTTTTGCTCTTAATTTAAATTACAGACAAATTATGACTAGAATAATTCTTCCGCAAGCTGTAAGAAGAGTACTTCCTCCTTTATCTAATGAAGCTATAAACTTAATAAAAGATACTGCTTTAGTTATAGTGCTAGGAATAGGAGATTTAATGCTTCATGCAAGACAGATACTTACTAGGGATTATAAATTACTGCCATTTTTAATAGCAGCTATTATATATTTGTTATTTACTTCAGTTCTTGTATTTGTATTCAGACAATTGGAGAAGAAATATGTCATCAGAAATTAAAGAAACTATTTTGAAAGTTGTCAATGTAAAAAAACATTATAAAGACACTCCGGCAATAAACGGTGTATCATTTGAAGTTAATAAGGGTGATATATTATCTATTATAGGCCCTTCCGGTGCTGGTAAAAGTTCTCTCCTAAGAAATATTATACAGATAGAAGAACCGGATTACGGTGAAGTTTATATAGATAATGAAGTTTTATTTTGTAAAAGGGAAGGTGAGAAAGCAGAATCTATTACTCATGCAGATTTTATGAAGCGTAAAGAAAAAATAGGCATGATATTTCAGCATTTTAATTTGTTTCCTCATAAGACAGCATTAGAAAATATAATAGAAGCTCCTATTGTTGTAAAAAAGAAAAACAAAGATGAAGCTATAGAAGAAGCATTGAAGCTGCTTGACAGTGTAGGACTTAAACATAAAAAAGATAGTTATCCAAATGAGTTATCAGGAGGACAAAAACAGAGAGTTGCCATTGCAAGAGCTTTGGCTATGAAGCCTGAGGTACTTTTATGCGATGAGCCTACATCTGCTTTAGACCCTGAACTTATAGGAGAGGTTCTTGCTGTATTAAAAGAACTTGCTAAAGAAAAAATGACAATGATTGTTGTAAGTCATGAAATAAGTTTTGTGCATGAACTTTCTATAAACATAGCTTTTATGGACGGAGGTAAAATAATAGCTATGGATTCATCAGATAATTTCTTTAATAATCAAAGCAATGATAGAATAAAAGATTTTTTGAATAAAATTTTTCATAAATAGTTTGCTTAATATATATTTTTTTATTGACATTTTTATGAATAGTATTACAATAACTAGTAATGAATGTTTGTCAGGAGTTCTTAGATGCATAATTGCAGATTCCATTTCAATAATATCTTTTATTCAATTCTTTATAACAAACATCATACCAATTAAAGTTTTATTATAAATCATCAAAATATAAATTTATTAATTCTTATCATCAAAGGAGTAAATTATGATGAAACGTATATTTTTATTATTATTTGCAGCAATTATGATTATTAGCTGCGGATCTAATAATACAGCAAATGAAGGTAATGGAGCATCTACGGATGCAACAAATGCTCAAGCAGATAATTCATTGCAAAAAGTAAAAGATGCAGGCAAACTTGTTTTAGGTTTGGATGATACTTTTGCTCCAATGGGTTTTAGGGATGAAAATGGTCATGTAGTTGGTTTTGATATCGATTTAGCAGCTGAAGTAGCTCGCCGTATGGGTGTTGAGCTTGAAATTAAACCTATAGAATGGTCTAGCTCAATATTAAGCCTAAATAAAGGTGATGTAGATGTTCTTTGGAATGGTGTTACTATAAATGAAGCTAGGAAACAGCAGATTAATTTTTCAAAGCCTTATCTTAATAACAGACTTGTTATAGTAAAAGCTGTTGATGATAATACAATAAATTCAAAAGATGATTTGAAAGGTAAAGTATTGGGTGTTCAGGTTGGAAGTAATGATGAGGCGTTAACAGCTGATCCTTCAAGTAAAAATGCTAAAGAAATACGCAGATATGATGTAAATGTTAATGCATTTTTAGATTTACAGGCAAAAAGAATAGATGCTGTTATTATAGATGAAGTTGCAGCTCAGTATTATATATCTGATAAAAAAGCACCTTTTGTTGTTGTAGATAAAAGCCCTTTAACTGAAGAGTTATATGGAGTAGGAGTTAGAAAAACTGACGGACAGCTTTTAGCTGAAATTGACAGAATATTAGATGAAATGAAATCTGATGGAAAAGCAGCTGAAATATCTCAAAAATGGTTTTCTAAAGATATAGTTTTAAAATAATTAATTATTTTTTACATATTAAGTGTATATTTACAATAATATACACTTTTTTTACAAAAAAATTAAATTTACTATTGATATTTTTATGAATAGTAATACAATATATAGTAATAGTTTGTTAGGAGTTTGTAAATATTTTTTATTCAATGAAAATCTATTAGGGTTAAATTATGAAGAAATATATATTTTTGTTATTTGCGGTAGTTTCAATAATTATCGGATGCAGTTCAAAAACTAGTAATGAGCAAACTCTTACTCAGGAAGATGATTCTCTTAAAAGAGTAAAAAATGCAGGCAAACTTGTTTTAGGTTTAGATGATACATTTGCTCCCATGGGATTTAGAGACAGCAACGGAGAAATAGTTGGTTTTGATATTGATTTAGCAACTGAAGCAGCAAGACGCATAGGGGTAGATCTTGAGACTGTATCTATAGAATGGCCAAATTCAACATCTATTTTGACTAATGGAGAAGTTGATGTAATTTGGAATGGTCTTAATATAATTGAGGCTAGAAAAAAAGATATGATTTTTTCTAAGCCTTATCTAAATAATAAACTTGTTATAGTAAAATCAATAGATGATGAAACAATTAATTCTTTGGAAGATTTAGTTGAAAAAAATGTTGGGGTTCAGTCCGGCGGTAATTATGAACAAATTTCTAATAATACTGCAATATCTAAAATTACAAATATGAGTAAATACAATGATAATATTAAGCTATTTGAGGATTTACAATCAGGAATATTAGATGCTGCTATTATAGATGATGTTTTTGCTCAATATTATATAGCTGAAAAGAACTCTCCTTTTGTAATTCTTGAGAATATACCTTTAACAAATGGATTATATGTTGTAGGATTTAGAAAATCTGATACTGAGCTTTTAAATGAGGTAAATAGAATATTGGATGAAATGAAGTCTGATGGGACAGCTGCTAAGATATCTGTAAAGTGGTTTGGGAAAGATATAGTTTTGAAATAATCATACCGTTTATCCATAAAAATAAAAGTGTATATTAATATTTATATATTGATATACACTTTTATGTTATGATCTTAATTATGAAATTTTTATTATATCTACATTATATAGTAATGAATTAATATTTTTAGGCAAAATTGTTTTATTATCTACACCTAGTAATTTTAATTTTTTTAATTTGCTGATTTCTTTTGGGATTTCTTCTATATTATTGAAATATAGATATTCTAAATTTTCTAAGCTGTACATTTCTTCCGGTATTGAATATATATTTCCTTTTAGGTATAGTTTTTTTAATTCTTTAACATTCTTTATATTGCGAGGTATTGTTATAGTATCATAGCTTGAAAAGTAGAATTCTTTTAAATTGGTAAGAGAACCTATATATTCAAAGCTTCCGTTAAGATTATTATTCTTTAATGATAAAGTAGTTAATTTTGATAATTTAGTTATATGATTAGGTATCTTTTCTATTTTATTATTATCAAGATAAAGTTCTTTTAAATTTTCTAAATTGGTAATTTCTTTAGGTATATCATTAATATTGTTATTTGATATATTTAGTTCTTCTAATTTTGAAAGTTTAAATATTTCTTTAGGTATGCTGTTTAATTTATGTCCGGATAAATTTAATGTTTTCAAATTTTTTAAATTTAATATTTCTATTGGAAATTCTTTAAACATATTATTACATATATCTATTTCTTCAAGTTTTTTTAAATTTGATATTTTATCAGATAAATATTTTATTTTATTAAAGCTAATATCTATATATTTTAAATTATTTAAATTAAATATGCTTTCCGGTATTTCTTTTATATTATTATTACATATATCTAAAATTTCAAGATTTTTTAATATAGATATTTCATTTGGTATGTTATTTAATTTGCAGCAGCTTAAATCTAATTTTTTTAGATTTAATAATTCTTTTTTAGTATAATTTGCAAATCTGTTTATATTATTTTTTTTGAAAAAAATATATAGATTATTTAAATTTTTTTCTAAACTTTTATTTGCTGATATATCTTTCATCTAAATATTCTCCTTTTATGATATATTAGCATTATAAGAGTTTAGTATGACAAATTTTGTCATATATAATTTTTTTTAGTTATAAATTGTATCAAGTATATATTTTAATTTCATTGCTTCCAATTGTCCAGGTGCAGATGAACGCTTAGCAGATGCAAATGTAATAACAGAACCAAATATTCTGCTTATAATTCCAAGTTCACCCATAGATATTGCAATTATAGGAAAATCTTTTATTTCGCTTGAAGCATCTAATAAAGTAATTACATCTTTTTTATTTTTAGGCATATATGCAACTTTTGCAATGTCGCATTTTAATTTTATCATTTTATTTATTCTTGAAACTATTTCTTTTTTGGATGGTGTTTTATTAAAATCATGATTTGATATTATTGTTTTTATATTTTTATCATTAGCCAATTTTATTATTTTTTTTATATCATATTCTTTTATTGTTAATAGTTCTAAATCTATTAAATCAAAACATTTATTTTCTATAATAAAATAATATATATCTATTATATTTTTATATACACTATATTTTATATCTATATTTCCGCCTTCTTTTGACGATCTTAATGTAAATAATATTGGCTTATTAGTAACTTTTTTCATATCTTTTGAAATTTGTACTATACTGTCATATTTATCAATATTATCTATATAAAAATCAGCCCTCCATTCTATAATATCAACTGGAAGTTTATTTATTTCTTTTATATATTTGATTATATCCTTTTCATTTTTTTCAACTACAGGTATGCATATTTTTGGAGAACCTTTTCCTACTCTCATATTTTATCCTTTCTTAAGTGTATTTAATATTTATTTAAATATAATATTTTTTATATATTCTACAGGCATTTTTTCTTTAGTCCAAAGCTCAAAAGCTAATGCTCCCTGATATAATAACATACCCATTCCGTTTATTATTTTACATCCTTCTTTTTCAGCTATTTTTAATAATTTGGTTTTTGCAGGATTATATATACAATCGCTTACTACTAAATCACTCCTAAAAAAAGTTTTATCTTCTATAAGAGAAACATCATCTTTCATACCTACACTTGTTGCATTTATTAAAACATAGCTTTTATCTATTTCTTTTTTTAATCTGTTTCTATCTTCTAAAAAGTAGAGATTTATACTGCAGTTGGTTTTACATGCAATGTTGTCTATTATATTTTTTTGCTCCTGCCAATTAGTATCTCTTTTAAATACTGATATTTCTCTTACACCATATAAAGCTGCTTGAGATATTATGGCAATAGAAGCTCCTCCGGTACCTAATATTGTAATACATTTATCTTTTATATATACATTTTCTGATTCTAATGATCTTATGAATCCTTCTCCGTCTGTGCTATATCCTGTAAGAATTCCGTTATCATTAACTATTGTATTAACACTTTGAGTCATATATGCTGCATCTGATACTTTATCTAAATATTTTATTACTTCTTTTTTATTGGGCATAGACAAATTAACCCCTCTCATATTTAATGTTTTTATAGATTTTACAGCATCTTCCAAATTATTTTTGTCTACTTCAAAAGCTAAATATGCATAATTTAAATTTAGTTTTGCAAAAGCCTCATTATGCATTATAGGAGATATACTGTGTTTAGAAGGTGAAGCAAATAATCCTGTTAATATAGTTTTTGCGTCTATTTTCATATTATTATTAACCCTATTATTTTCATTAGTATTATCTTATATAATAATATAATTTGTACTATTGTCAAATACTATTATAAAAATAATTGATAATTACTTGATATTTTATTAAAAAGTTATTATAATTAACATAATAAATTGTGAGAAATTTTTTTATATATAAAGGAGAACTTAATACATGGATAAAAAAATCATTAAAACCCACAAAGCTCCACAAGCAATAGGTCCATATTCACAGGCAGTAAAAAGCGGAAATTTTATATTTGCTTCTGGACAAGTACCTTTAGATCCTATAAGCGGCAATATTGAAGAAAATGATATAAAGAAACAAACTACTAGAGTAATGGAAAATATTAAAGGGTTATTAGAATCAGAAAATTTAACTATGGCTAATATTATTAAAACAACTTGTTTTTTGACTGATATGTCTAATTTTGCAGCTTTTAATGAAGTATATGCAACTTATTTTACAGAAAATCCTCCTGCTAGAAGCACTGTAGCAGTAAAAGCTCTTCCTAAAGATGCTTTAGTAGAAGTAGAAGTTATAGCAGTAGTTGAATAATTATTATTCATAAAAATATATAAAACCATGTTTAATTTATAATTATTCATGGTTTTTTATTTATCAAATATTTTCATTTTTTCATAATATAATATTAAAGAGGGTTACATGAGAGAATATATATCTTATATCATTAAAGGAATGGCTATAGGCGTGGCAAATGCTATACCTGGGGTATCTGGAGGAACTATTGCTTTTGTACTTGGCATATATGAAAAATTGACATATTCCATATCTATTTTACCTACAGCATTGATTAAACTTCAGTGGAAAGAAATAAAAGATAGTTTAAAAGTTTTAATACCAATTGCTTTAGGGGCAGCAGTTTCTATAGTATTATTTTTAAAACTAATTAATTATACATTTATACATTATCCTATTCCTACAAGAATATTTTTTGTAGGATTAATATTAGGCTCTTTTCCTTTTATAACAAAAACAGTAGAAGAATTTAATATTAAAGTTTTTGCTGCATTTTTACTAGGTGCTTTTATAATGGCTATATTTGTATATTTTGATGTAAACAAGCCGGTTGGGGCAACTACTTATTCTGGTAATTTTTCAGTACTTTACGGCATTAAATTGTTTTTATGCGGGATTGCAGCTGCTGTTGCTATGGTAATACCTGGTATTTCTGGTTCTCTTCTTTTATTAATATTGGGTGAATATGAAAATATATCCTATTTTATATCATCATTTTTTGATACATTTAATCTTCAGCTTTTAATACCTTTAATATTTTTGGGTTTTGGTGTTATTATAGGAATATTTACAATATCAAAGTTAGTGACTATTTTACTTCAAAAATATAAATCAATATTGTTTGGTTTTGTACTCGGAATTATAATAGTATCGTTTTTAAGTTTGTGGCCTAATATAACATCTTTAAGTATACCAATGCTTGCTTCTACTGTTATTTCCATGTGTTTGGGTTTTTTAGTAGCTATAGCAATGGAAAAAATATAAAATATGATTTTTTAGTCATTACATATCCGAAATTGCTTAATTAAATTTTATATATTTCATTTCCGAGAATTGAAATAGCATATATAGGATAATTGTAATGAACAAATTAATAAAAAATAAAAAAAGCATATACATATTATTTGCCTTTGTAAGTATAATAATTTTTTATTTATCTATAAATATTTTATATACACAAACTTCAAATGATTTGCCTAATGCTGAAAGATTTGTAAATAGCATTACATTATCTAAAACTAACGACAGTGAAATTTTAATAGAATGGGATGGAATAAGCAACAGTAATTTAATTTATTATGTATATAGAAGTGAAAGCCCTATAGTTGGTAAATATTCTTTAGTAGATTCTAAAGTTGTTGATTATGTTAAAGCTACAAATACTTCTAGGAAATATGCTATAGTTGATAGACCAGTATTATCATCTATATATTATTACGCTGTAGTTTCATATATAGATAATTTAAGTTTTTATAATGCTAAAGCAAATGTTGATACATTATCAATAATATTTAATGGCGGAATAAAAGAAAAAGATTCTGCTGACAATGTAGTAACAAATAAAAATTCATATGAACCTAAATATGATATTATAACATCCACAAATATTATCACAACTACAAATATTATAACGACTACAAATAATATTACAACAACAAATAATATAACTAATTATTATACTATTACTAATACAAAATTAGCTACAAATACAGTAGTTTATACAAATATTATTACTACTACAAATATATATAATTTAACAAATACTTATAACGGCAATGCTTCGATTAAAGGTACAGCATCGCCTAATGAGTATAGCAGATATAAAAGTGAATATGACAGGGCTGTGATACAATTTAAAGCAGGCAACTATTTATCTGCTGTATCAATTTTGGAGCCTGTATCAAGAAGAAATATAGATAGAACATTGTATTATAATATTAATTTGATGCTTGGAAAATGCTATAAGAATTTAGGCAGGAAAAAAAATGCATTGGATGTATTTAACCGTATAAAAACGTATAATGCACAAGAGGTTAATTTTTGGATAAATCAGGTTTTAACTGATTTGTAATTGGAGTTGGAGAAGTATTTTATGAAAACTTATGCAGCAGTTTTAGCATCTGTCATAACCATAGTGGCAATTTTAGGAGGCGTTTTTATTACAAAAGTTTCTGCTTTATCCTCTCCGGAAAGATATTTTCAAAAAGGCAAAAGAAGCTATGAAATAGAAAATTATCAAGATGCTATTAATAATTTGAATGAGTATTTATCTATAGATAGTAAATCAAGACCTGTTAATAATATAGCTGAATCATATTTTATGGTTGCTGATTCATTAAAAAAATTGAAGAAGTATGCTTTAGCTAAAGAGCGTTTAAGCGATATAATAAATAATCCTAATTTTGTATATTATTCTACTAATGCAATACTTGCTTATGCTGACATATCAAGATTAGAAAATAATCCGGATTCGTATATAATATCTAAGCTGCAGCAAAACTTGAATGTTGCAGATAAAGTTTTAAGTTCAAAAATCAATACTCAGTATGGATATCAGTTATTTTTGCAAAAAAAATATGGAGAAGCATTAAGTTATTTTTTAAGAGCAGATGGAGAATTAGCCGTATTAGGAAGGGCAAGAGTATATTTCAATATGAATGAATATGACAGAGCTTTTGAAACTTATGAGGATTTTCTTAAATATAATAAATCAAGCATATATTATGATGAGGTTGTAAGAACATATTTAATACAAGTTCCTGCAATGGCACATAGATATTTTATTAATACAAATTATACTAAAGCTAGAATGTATTATATTAAAATTTCGGAATTATTTCCTAGAACAGAAAATGAAGAGGATGCATTATTTAGAATAGCCCAATCATATTATAATGAAAAAAATTATAATAAGGCTTTGGAGTATTATAATAGAGTTAGATTAAACAATGTATATACATTAGATGCTGAAGCCTTGCTTTATATTGGTTTATCATACTTTAAGGTTGGAAGATATTCTGATTCTTATAAAGCTTTAGATGCATTTATTTCAGAATATCCGGCTAATCCTAATGCATCAAGGGCGAGAGAATATATGCAGGCTCTGCAGGAAACTCTGCTTACAATTAATTAGATAAGTTATGGTTTTACAGATAGAGTAGCCCAAAAAGTAGGAATATTATATTCATGCAGTATGCCGTATCCATTGGTATCTTCGTAAATATCTTCAAGTTTGAAACCTGCTTTTAACTGACCTCTGATTTGTTCTTCTATAGTATGTGAAAATTGTATGCCGTCATTATTTTTAATTGCATTGTTTAATAAATTATTATCTTTTAAAGGATTAAATGGAAGTTTATATTTTATTTCTTTTTCATTTTCTGAATTTTCTTCAAATAAAAAATTTATACCATTATCTAAACCAGACATAAGTATTCCGCCTTTTTTAAGTACTCTGAAGCATTCTCTCCATACATGCATAACATCTTCTATATAGCAGTTTGATACTGGATGAAATATTAAATCAAAAGTTTCATTTTCAAAAGGAAATGTTTTTGTCATATCAGCTTTTACAGTTTCAATTTTATAGTTTTCTCTTTTTGCAACTAATAAATCGCTGTCAATTTGTTTTTGAGAATAATCCATCAATGTGCATATTGAGCCGAGTGCAGCGAAAATAGGCATTTGCTGTCCTCCGCCGGAAGCAAGCCCTAAAACTTTTTTATTTTTTAAATTTGGAAACCATTCTTTTGGCACTGTTTTTGTAGGTGTTAAAAGCATGTCCCATTTGCCGTTTTTAGCATCTGCAAATACTTCATGTGTGATTGGAATTCCCCATTGTCATCCCATTTCTACCCATTTATCTATAGTTTCGGAGTTAATTTTTGAGTATTCCATTTTATAATATCAATTTTTATTATTCTTAGGTTTTTTTGTAGTTATTTTTTCAAATAGAACTAATGTCCAAAAACGTATGTAATTTATATATAAAAATATTCTGAATATATTTTTTTTAAGATAGAATTTTTCTTCTTTGTTAGAATTTAATACATCCATACTTGGAGGTTTTATTTTACCTGCAAAACTATCTAATGGTCTTTTTATTGGTATGCAGAATTTCATTTCCAAACTATCTTTATTATTATTAAACCAGTATAAAGACTTTTTTAAATTCATATGTATTAAAAAAACATCAGGTTCTATTTTTTTGAATCCTATAAAAGCTTTTTCTAATTCATTTTTATCTTTAGTGTTTTGGAAATTTCCAAGCATATAAATTCCTGGATATATTTTTTTTATTTTTTCTGAAATAGTAAAGAAATATTTTTCTTCATCTCCAAATAAAAACATAGACATCTTTTTTTGTTCTATGTAATCCATTACTTTAGAAAATAAAATAAAATCTTTTATATATGTTAATTCTTCTTTATGAATAAATTTATATGCTTTGGCTATAGATGGATGAGCAGCAATTACTAATGAAGCATTTTTTATAATTTCTTTTAGTTTTTTATTAGAACGCACTTTAAGTAATTGATGAACATCCAAAGTAGTTATAAGTACATTTTTACCATATTTAAGATATTCTAAAATTTCTTCAAAACTCACATGAAAATTATCTACTCTAACACCTAAAATGGATTTATTATCTATCATAATCTATAGCCTCAATCATAAATTTATTATATAGCAAGAGTTCTGCATAAAGCTAAATCTATAGGATCTATCTTAGGAACTTTTTTAACAGCATCTGCCAAAGGAGTATAAGTATATTCTCCTTTCCAAACTCCTACAGCAACATTTTTTTTGCCTTCTAATAACGCTTTTACAGCAATATATCCGAATCTTGCAGCCATTAAACGTTCTCTTGAAGTAGGAGATCCGCCTCTTTGCATGTGTCCTAATATTGTTACTCTAGTATCAAAACCTGTTTTTCCCTCTATCTGTTTAGCTGTTTCCATAGCACCGCCTGATTCATCTCCCTCAGCAACTACAATAATGGAAGATTTTTTACCTCTTTTTTTAGCAAGCTGTAATTCTTCTACGATTCTATCCATATCAGTAGGTGTTTCCGGTATCAATATATCCTCAGCTCCAGATGCAATACCAACTTCCAAAGCAATATATCCAGCATGTCTTCCCATAACCTCAACAACAAAACATCTTCCATGACTAGTAGCAGTATCTCTCAATTTATCTATAGCATCCATAGCAACATTAACAGCAGTATCATATCCTATAGTATAATCTGTTCCGAATATATCATTGTCAATAGTACCAGGTATTGCAACAACAGGATATTCAGGATGATGATTAGTAAAATCTAAGGCTCCTTTATAAGTACCGTCTCCTCCAATAACTATCAAGGCGTCTATTCCATGATATTTCATATTATCTGCTGCTTTTTTCATTCCTTCTTCTGTTTGAAATTCTGGAGATCTTGCAGAAAATAATATAGTTCCTCCATGGTTTATAATGCCTCCAACACTTCCCGGCGTCATTTGATATAAATCATTATACATAAGTCCTTGATAACCTTCTCTAATTCCCATTACTTCCAATCCATTAGCTATAGCAGTTCTTACAACGCTTCTTATAGTAGGATTCATTCCAGAAGCATCTCCGCCGCTTGTTAATACACCAATTTTTTTGATATCAGCCATATTAAAATAACTCCTTTACATTTTAATAATATAAAAATACCTTGTTTGATTTTTTTTTATTAAATTATATAATGCACATATTATATAATAATAATGAAAGAATTGATATACTATAAACATAAAAAATTATGATAGAAAGTAAAGAATATACAGAAATTATTAATATTATAGAGAATCAAAGATGGGATAAACTTAAATATCTGCTGGCAAGTATGCATGCTGCTGAAGTTGTGGATATAATACGCATATTAGATAATGATAAAAATAGAAGTATTGTTTTTAGGCTTTTATCTAGGGAAATGTCGGCTTATGTTTTTTCTGAGTTAGAAACAGAAGAGCAAGAAAAGATTATTGCTTCAATAAATGATAATGAAATTAAAGACCTTATACATGAGATGAGTCCGGATGACAGAACTTCTCTTTTTGAGGAGCTTCCTGCTGAAATAACAAAAAAGATTTTTTCTCTTATGGGAGAAAAAGATTTAAATATAACAAGGCAATTATTAGGATATCCTGAAGACAGTATAGGACGTATAATGACTCCTGAATATATTGATGTTCTTCCGGATTATACCGTAAAACAAACTTTAGAATATATTAGAAAATACGGTAAAGATTCTGAGACTTTTGAAGTTATTTATGTTGTAGATAGAAATGAGACTTTATTAGGATATATTTTATTAAAAGATTTATTATTTGCTAAACCTGAAGAAAAAATAGAAGATCTTATGCATACAGATATAATATATTTGTCTGTATATTCTGACCAAGAAGAAGCAGTTAGGGTAGGAAGAAAATATGATTTGCTTTATATACCTGTAGTTGATTCTAAAAATGCTTTGATAGGTATTGTTACAATAGATGATATATTTGATATAGCTGAAGAAGAGGATACAGAGGACTTTCATAAATTGGGAGCTATTAGTATAGATGATGATTTTGACAGCAATATAAAACAAGCTAATCCTTTAATTCTGTATAAAAGAAGAATATCTTGGCTTTTTATATTGGTATTTGTTAACATAATATCAGGATATGTTATAGGATTATTTGAGGAGACTATAAGTCAATATGTTTCTTTAATATTTTTTCTTCCTCTTCTTATAGATAGTGCAGGCAATGCCGGAGCACAGTCATCTACTTTAATAATAAGAAGTTTATCTGTTGGCGATGTTAAAAAAAGCGACTGGCTTTTTATGCTTGGAAAGGAGATAGCCGTTTCAAGCATACTTGGACTTACTATGAGTATTGCTGTCTCTTTAATTGCAGTTTTTAGAGGCGGATTAATGATAGCTTTAGTTGTATCATTATCTATGATATTAGTTGTAGTTATAGGCAGTTTAATTGGTTTATGTCTTCCTTTTTTATTTGTAAAATTGAAAAAAGATCCTACAACAAGCAGTGTGCCTTTGGTAACTTCTATATGTGATATTAGCGGTACTGCTATATATTTATTGTTAGCAACTACTATATTAACTAAATTCACTGTTTAAAATAATTTGGGGGTTAAAATGAAAAAAATTGTATATTTTTTTATTATTAGTTTATTTATAATTTCATGCGGTGGAAAAAGCGGCAGTTCTTCTGATGTGAATTTTTCTGTACAAAGTACTTCTTCCGTACCAGCTCCGGCTCCATCTCCAGCTCCTAAATTTGAAGAAGCTGCTGTAAGTGATGCTGTTAATGTTGATAATGCTGCTAATATGGAAAGAAAATTAATAATAACTGTTGATGTAAGAATAAATTCACGCGATGTAGAAAAAAGTTATAAATCTGTTGAAAATAAAATTAAAGAATATAATGGTTATTTTGACACTGTTGAATCTTCTAAAAATAGATACTATCTTACTATAAGAGTGCCAAAAGATAATTTGTATAATTTTATAAATTTTTTAGAAGAAACAGAAAATATTGAAAATAAAAATATTAATACTCAGGATGTTACAGATACATATTATGATACAGAGAATAGAATAAAAAATAGGGAAGTACTTTTAGAGAAATTAAGAGCATATTTAAGAGAAGCTAAAAGTATTGATGAGATATTAAAAGTTGAAGATAGAATTAATACTTTAACTTATGAAATAGAAACTATGAAAGGTAATTTAGAAACATTAACATCATCTATAGATTATTCAAGAGTAACTTTAAATATTTCAAATCAAGAAGCTATCAAGAGCAATACAAATATATATAACAAATATTTAAATTTAATATCATTTTTAAAAGAATTTTTCTCTGGCATATTATTCTTTTTGGTTGGCTTTGTAGCAGTTGCTATACCAGTTGTTTTGATATTAGCTTTATTCTATTATATATGTTTTGGAAAAATTGGACTAATAAAGAAATTATACAGAAAAATAAAGTAATTTTCATATACTTATCTATAGTATAATAAAAAAATAATTTTTTTATAATTTTTTGGGAACTTTTTTAATTGGTATGCGTCTAATAGAGCATAATAAAACAAAAATAAAAACAATTAAAAAAGGAGAAAACATTATGAGAAAAGGTATAATAATTTTTGTTTCAATAGCAATTATGGTATTGGCTTCTGTATCTTTATTTGCTCAATACGGCAGAGGTTATGGCAGAAGAGGCGGTGCCGGATACTGCGGAAATGGGAGAGGATACAATATGGGGTACAGATACAACAATGAAAATAGATATAATAATTATACCGGCTGTTATAACAATATGCTAATAAAATAATAAAAATATATAAAAGTTAAAAAGGAGAAAACAATATGAAAAACATAATCAGTAAAAAAACAGTTATTTTTATTTCAATAGCAATTATGGCTTTGGCTTCAATATCTTTATTTGCTCAATACGGCAGAGGTTATGGTGACGGATACGGCAGAGGAGCTCATCATGGATATGGAAGAGGATACGGATGTGATTATGGTTACGGAAGAGGACATGGAATGAGAGGCGGATGCGGTTATGGATATGGAAGAGGTTACGGATACTACAATAATGCGCTTACTCAAGAACAAATATCTCAAATTCAGGCTATAAGAGATAAATATTTCCCTCAAATGGATGAATTAAGAAGAGAAATATACAATCAGTCACAAATAATTAATGCTGAAATGTATAAAGAAAATCCAGATCAAACTGTTATTAATACAGCAATAGATGCTAGAACTAAAGCTAGAGCTGATTTGGATAAATTAAGAACTCAATGCTTTATAGAGACAGACAAAGTTTATAAAAATAAATAAAAATCGCTCAAAATTCTTCCCGCATGATATGAAAATGTTATGCGGGTATTTTATTTTATATTATTTGTACTGTTTTAATATATATAATAGTAATAATTAGGAGGATATTATATTATGAAAATATTATCATTATTTTTAATACTTTCAATTACAGCATTTTCTCAGTATTATTATGCTCCTAAACCAGGAGTAGGTAATGTTAAGCCTTTTGTACCTGCAAACAGAAGATCTGCAATACCTGTTTATCCGTATAAAAATGATCTTACAACACCAAGATTTGCAAATCCAGGATACACTAAAACATATTATAGAAATGGAAGATTTCATTATTTTGGAAGCGGATATATGAGTTATATGGAAAGAGAAAAATTAAGAGCTATAGACGGCAGATATTCTCCAAGATATAGAATGCTTGAAAATCAGATGAGAGTTAATAACTCAAGAATAAAGTCTCAAATATATCAAAGAAATCCAAATAATAATGTTATAAATAGTGCGGTAAATGATAATTTTAGAATACAAATGGAAATGCAAATGATAAGAACTTTAAGAGAGCTTGATTTGAACAGACATTTTAAATAATTATGTTATCAACTTTTTAAGCGAGTTTATAGCTAGCAATAATAAGAAATTATTATTGTTGCATATAATTAAAGCTAATACTTTTTATTAGCAGTAATATGTTTTTCAATAGTAATCTCTGTAAAATTTTTTGTAATCGTCATCTTCGTTGGTGTCATCCTCATCATCTGAATAATTATCATAAAAGAAATCAAACATACTATTTAAAAATTTATTGCTTATATCTAAGTCCCCAAGATGTATATAAAGCGGATTTTCTGATATTACTCTTCCTTTGAATTTTTTTAAATAATAGCTTTGAGGGTCTTTAAGATATATAAAAAGATATCCTCCTATTACATCCATATCTTTTATTTCTTTCCAAAGTACATATATGTAATTTTTTACCAATAGGTTATTATAATATATTCCTTTATCATCAAGTATGAAGCTGGCTCTTTTAAAAATTACACTTTTAATTAAAATGATAGATAATATAATAACACCGAACATAAAGAAAAATATTACAAATATAATTGCAGCTCTCATGTCTTTATCAGCTTCTGTAAATAATACGCTTATTAAAAGTATTGTAATAACAAGCCCTATCATCATTATGGCAAAATACCTAATATTATTAATATAAACTTTAACAGAAAATTTACTGTTTGAAAATAATTTATTAATATCTTTCATAATCAAACAACCCCAGTACTTTTTTCAAAATAATATGTTATCATAGCTAGAACAGTAACAGGATCTTTTAATCCCAACATATAAAAAACAATAGGTTCATTAGGATTTTTTCTATTTATAGATAAACTGCTTTCTTCTTTTAAGT
>NZ_CALXRN010000240.1 GCF_944390595.1 uncultured Brachyspira sp.
TATTTCTTCTTTCACCAGTAATAGGACCTTTTTTAGCCATAGGACCAGCAACAGCAACAGGAGATTTAGGCATTTTACCAAGTATAGCAGCAGAAATAACAACTTTTTGTATTTCGCTTGTACCTTCATAAATAGTACAGATCTTAGCATCACGGTAAGCTCTTTCTACTATATAAGCACCTTTAATATATCCGTTACCGCCATGGATTTGAAGTGCTTGGTTTACAACTTCCAAACCTATTTCAGAAGCATATAATTTAGCCATAGCAGATTCAGTACCATAAGGCTCATGTCTGTCTTTCATAGCAGCAGCACTGTAGATAAGAAGTCTAGCAGCACGTAATTTAGTAGCCATATCAGCAAGTTTGAAAGCAATAGCTTGCTGCTGAGCAATAGGACGTCCGAACTGTATTCTTTCTTTAGAATAAGCTACAGCAGCTTCATAAGCACCTTGAGCTATACCTAATGCCTGAGCAGCAATACCAATACGACCGCCGTCAAGAGTCTGCATAGCAATTTTGAAACCTTGTCCTTCTTTACCAAGTAAGTTTTCTTTAGGAACTTTAACGTTATCGAAAAGCAATTGAGCTGTAGCAGAAGCACGAATACCTAATTTATCATATTTCTCACCAAATTCAAAACCTTCCCAACCTTTTTCTACTATGAAAGCACTAATACCTCTAGTACCGATACCAGGAGTAGTAACAGCGAATACTACATAAGTTTCAGCTTCAATAGAGTTAGTAATGAAGATTTTTTCACCATTTAATATATAGTGATCTCCTTTTAGTTCTGCAGTAGTTTCAGTACCGCCTGCATCAGAACCTGCTTCAGGCTCAGTTAAACCGAAAGCACCTAATTTTCTGCCTTCAGCAAGAGGAACTAAATATTTTTTCTTTTGTTCTTCTGTACCAAAAGCAAAAATAGGATAACTTCCTAAAGAACAATGAGCTGATAAAATTACTCCCATACTTCCGTCTACTCTTGAAAGTTCTTCTACAGCTATAGCATAAGCTATATTATCAAATCCTGCTCCGCCGTATTTTGTGTCAAAAGGCAACCCCATAATATCTAATTTAGCTTTACCTAATTGCTTTACAGCTTCTGTTGGAAATTTACCTGTTTGATCGTGCTCATGAGCTATAGGTGTTACCACTTCTTCAGCCCAAGCTCTTATTTTAGCACGAAGTTGTTCATGCTGTTCAGTTGTTTTAAACATTTATTTCTCCTTATAACTTTATTTAATTTATAATGATTAATACTTTTATTTATTACTTCTTCTCCAAATTTTTGCTTTTTCAGCTTCTTTAACCAATTCATCTCTCAAATCAGGATGAGCTATAGATATTAAAGCCTCTGCTCTTTGCCAAGTAGTTAAACCTTTTAAATTGATTTTACCATACTCTGTTACTACATAATGAGTATTAGCTCTAGTATCTGTAACAACTGTACCGTTAGCAAAACTAGGAACTATTCTTGATTTTAATTGTCCGTCTTTTCCTGTTACAGTAGATGATAAACAAATGAAGCTCTTTCCGCCTTTAGATAAATAAGCACCTAATACAAAGTCTAATTGTCCGCCTGCTCCGCTTATATGTTTAAATCCTGTAGATTCAGCACTTACCTGACCGAATAAGTCTATTTCTACAGCATTATTTATTGACATAAAATTATCTATAGCAGATATTACTCTGATATCATTAGTATAATCTACAGGAGCAGACATACATTCCGGATTATTATGTAAATAATCATACAATTTCTTAGTACCGGCACCGAATGCATAAGTTTGCTTATATCTGTCTATATTCTTTTTAGAACCTGTAATTTTTCCAGCTAAAGATATATCAACAAAAGCGTCAACATACATTTCTGTATGAACTCCTAAGTCTTTTAAATCTGATTCAGCTATCAAAGAACCTACTGCATTAGGCATACCGCCTATACCTAATTGTAAACATGCCCCATTAGGAATTTCTTCTACTATGAGTTTAGCTACTGTCTTATCTACTTCTGTAGCTCCTCCTGAAGGCATTTCTTTTATAGCAGGATTCTGACCTTCTACTATCATATCAACCTGATTAATATGTACAGCTTCTCCTCCTGTATGAGATGCTCCTAAACATCTAGGCATATTTTTGTTAACTTCTACTATAACACATTTGCATCTTTCTATCATAGCCTGCATATGCGAAGCATTAGGTCCAAAGTTAAAATATCCGTTTTCATCCATTTCTGATACTTGGAACATAGCAACATCTATACCAAAAGGCAAGTCCCTATAATACCTTGGCATTTCAGAATAGCGTATAGGATCATAGAAACAAAAACCTTTATCTACAGCTTTTCTTTCTAAACCAGACATATGCCATGAATTCCATGTAATATGCTTAGCTGCATCTTCTACTTTAAATATTTCAGGTTCCCAAAATAATATACCTCCTCTGAAATTGAGGTCAGATAATTCCGGAAGCCTCCTGGCTAATGCTTTATCTAATTCTATAGGAGTGGCAACTACCCAGCCATAATCAATCCAGTCTCCTGATTTTACAACTTTGACTGCTTCATCTGGAGTAGTTAATTTCTCTTGATAAATCTTTTTAAAATCCATAAAAAACTCCCCACTTGTAAAATTAATAGTTATTTTAATATACTCTAGTATAGTAAAATAAATTTGTATTGTCAATTAATTTTTACTCTATATTTGTTTTTTTCTGGCTTTTAAATTACAAAAATACGATTACAATAAATACATTATATATAAATTATATATACTTACAAAAGTACATTAAATTAATAATTTAAAATATTAAAACAGATTTAAATAAAATAATATTGGATTTTAATTAAAATCAAATTATATTGACTTTTAATATAATTTTAAATATAATTAAAATAGTGCTATTTTTTTCGGAGATAAAAAATTTATGAAAAAAATTCTAATATGCATATTAATTATTTTTATTATTTCATGCGGTAGTAAGAATAATAAAATAGATCCTTATAAAGATATCATTGTTAATATTGGAAGCGATCCAAACACTATGGACCCAACATTAAATTCAATAGGAGCTGTAACAACATATATACTTCATAATTTTGAAGGTTTAACAAAAATAGATATAAATAATAATATACAGCCTGGAATAGCTGAAAAATGGGAAATATCTGATGACGGACTTACATATACATTTCATTTAAGAACAAATGCTAAATGGTCTGATGGAAAACCGGTAACTGCCAATGATTTTCAATATAGCTGGAGAAGAGCAGCAGATCCTAGTACAAGAGCTTCATACGGTTATATGATGGAAATAATTAAAAATGCTAAAAAAATAAATATAGGACTTATGGATGTTACAAATTTGGCAGCTTATGTTCTTGATGATTACACACTGCAAGTTGTATTAGAAGCTCCTTCTATTTACTTTTTAGATTTTTTAAGCTCCTCAGGTATATTTATGCCATTAAGAGAAGATATAATAGATGAATATGGGTATAAATGGGCAGAAAATATTGATACGTATATATGTAATGGACAATATATAATTAAAGAGAGAGTAACTGGTGAAAAAATTGTAATGGAAGAAAATCCATACTATTATAACAAGGACGAGATAGTTGCTAAAAGAATAACTTTTATATCAAGTGCAAATACAGCAGATATAAGAGATAAATTATTGAATGGAGAAGTACATTTTTCTTCAATAGAGCCTTATAAAGATGATGTAGATTATCTCATGAGTAAGGGATATATAGTAAATAATGAAGCTATAGGTACGGATTATTTAGAATTAAATATTACAAATTTGGCATTAAAAAATAAAATGGTTAGACAGGCTTTAGCATTGGCAATAGATAGGAACTTTATATCTGATAATGTTCTTAAAGGTCAAATACCAGCCGGAGCTTTTGTTCCGCCTGCTATAAAAGGTATAAAACAGTCATTCAGGCTTGAATCAAGTAACTATATAGATTTAGATAATTATGAAAATAATATTATTAAAGCCAAAGAATTAATGGCCAAGGCAGGATATAAAAATGGAGAAAATTATCCTACTTTAGAAATGAAAGTATCTCCTGGAACATTTTATGAACTTGGAAAAGCTATACAAACAATGTGGAAAGATAATTTAAATGTTAATGTTAATTTAGTGGAAGAAGAATTTCCTGTAACATTGATTGCATTAACAAAAAAGAAATATCAAATTGCTAGAATGGGATGGACTGGAGATTATTATGATCCTATGACTATGCTTGATGTTATGTTAAGCTACGGAGGAGTAAATCATTCCGGATTTTCTAATGCCCAGTATGATAGTCTAATAAGTGAAGCTAAAACTGCATATTATAACAATTTAAGAATAGAATATATGAAAAAAGCTGAGGCAATATTAATGGACGAAATGCCTATAATACCATTATATTATAAATCAAATTATCTTATGGTTAATCCAAAATTAAAAGATTTTGTTATAAATTCTATTGGAAGGTATAGATTTAATTATTGCTATATAGAAAAATAATCAAAATATTAAAGGTTTAATACAAATGAAAAATATAATATCATTATTAATTATTATATTTGCTGTAATATCATGCAATGCAAATAATAATATACAAAATAAAAAATCTGGAGAAATATCAATAAACCTTGGAGGAGAACCAAGAACTTTAGATCCTACTCTAAATTCATTAAGTTTCGGATCTATTTATATGATTCACTTTTTTGAAGGTTTAACTAAAAAAGATAATAAAGATAATGTAGTACCAGGTATGGCAGAAAGCTGGGATATATCGGAAGATGGTTTAATATACACATTTCATATAAGAACAAATGCAAAATGGTCAGACGGAAAATCTGTAACAGCAAATGATTTTGAATATGCATTAAAAAGAGCCGTTGATCCAAAAACTGCAGCAGCATATTCTTATATGTTAAGCATTATAAAAAATGCAAGTTCAATATTAAGCGGAAAAATGTCTCCTGAAGAATTACAGGTAAAGTCTATAGATGATTATACACTTGAAATAACATTAGAAAACCCTACCCCATATTTTTTAGAATACATATCTGTAAGCAGTCCTTATTTTCCTGTAAGAAAGGATATTATAGAAAAATACGGAGATGAATGGACTAAAAATCCGGAAACTTATATAGTTAATTGTGCTTATGTTATGACAGAAAGGAAAACTGATGAAAAAATAGTTATGGAAATTAACACAAACTATTATGATGAAGATTCTATAATAGCCAAAAAAATAAATGTTCTAATAATGGATGATTCCAATACTGCATTGGCTGCCATGAAATCCGGAGATTTGCAGTTTTCTGTTATAGAAGCACCTATGGGTGAAATTCCTGCTTTAATAAAAGAAAATTTTATACTTCAGGAACCAGCTTTCGGAATATACTTCTTAGAAATCAATTCAGCTAAAGGTGTATTGACTAATCAAAATATAAGAAAAGCATTATCTCTTGCATTTGACAGAAAATATATTATATCTAATGTAACAAAAATGAATCAAATACCTGCCGGTGCTTTTGTGCCTCCGAATATGAACGATTATAATGGGAACTTTAGAGAAAACGGAGGAAATTATATAGATTATAATAACTATGAAGAAAATATTAAAAAAGCTAAGCAATTGATGGAAGAAGCCGGATATACAAACGGAGAAAATTTCCCTGTATTGGAAATAAGAACTACACCTGGATATTTTACTATTATATGCGAAGCTATGCAGGATATGTATAAAGAAAATTTAGGTATAGATATTATTATAAAGTCTGAAGAATACAATGTTACATATCAAGCTATGGTTGAAAAAGATTATGATTTAGCTAGAACAGGATGGACTGCCGATTACAGCGATCCTATGGCTATGCTTAACTTTTTTTCTAAATTTAGTTCTATAAACCATAGCGGATTTAATAATGAAGAATATAATAATTTAATAGAAACCGCATCAAAAACTAATAATCAGGAAATAAGAATGCAGGCTCTTCATAAAGCAGAAGACATACTATTTGATTATATGCCTATTATACCAATAATTTATAGAATGGATCCTTTTATGATAAGTCCGAAATTAAAAGGGGCAATATTCAATCCATTAGGAAGATATAGGTTTCATTATTCATACTTAGAATAGAATATTGTACTTTTTAAAATTATGTACTATACTATTAATTACTATATGATAGGAGATAAGCAATGCAAAAAATTATTAGTATAGTTCTTATAATATCGCTTATAATGATGTCATGTTCAAAAAAATCGCCTGAAGCTGAAGGTATAGTTGTTTCATTGGGCGGAGAAGTTGCTACAATAGATCCTCATTTAAATAATGCTAATATCGGTACAGTTTATATAAGACATTTCTTTGAAGGTCTTATGAAGAAAGATAAAGAAGGTAAAATAGTAGGCGGAATGGCTGAAAATTATAAAATGAGTGAAGATGGTCTTACATACACTTTTTATTTAAGAACTAATGCTAAATGGTCTGACGGTATTCCTGTAACTGCTGAAGACTTTGTATATAGCTATAGAAGATTCGTAGATCCTAGAACAGCTGCTCCTTATGCTACACTTATGGCGCCTGTAAAAAATGCATTAAAAGTTACCGCAGGAGATGTTCCTATAGAAGAGTTGGGAATAAAAAAAATAGATGATTATACTGTTGAAATAACTTTAGAAAATCCTACAGCTTATTTTTTAGAATTAGCTGAGATGTTTCTGCCTGTAAGAAAAGATATTATAGAAAAATTTGGAGATACTTGGGTATTAAATCCTGAAAGCTATATAGGAAATGGTCCTTACAAAATGACAGAAAGAGTAAGAGATGAAAAAATTACAATGGAGATTAACACTAATTATTATGCAAAAGATGAATTAGTAGCTAAAAATATCACTATATCTATGATAGCTGATAGAAATACTGCCTTAGCTGCTGTTAGAAATGGACAAATACATTTTTCTAATTTGATACCTAATCAAGAAATAGAGAACCTAAAAAAAGAAGGTCTTACTGTAGTAAATCATGCTTATGGAACTGTATTTTTTGAAATAAATCTTACAAATGAAGCATTTACAGATTCAAGAGTACGCAGGGCATTAGCTCTTGCTATAGACAGAAATTATATAGTAGAATCTATTAACAAATCTGATCAATTACCTGCCGGTGCCTTTGTACCTCCTCTAATTAGCGATTATGAAGGAGAGTTCAGAGCAAATGGAGGAGATTATATAAGCGTAAAAAATGAAGATTATCAAAAGAATGTAGAAGAAGCGAAAAAGTTAATGGCTGAGGCAGGATATCCTGATGGTGAAGGATACCCTGTTATAGAGGTATTAGTTGCAAATGACGGAAATGTTGTTATGGTTGAAGCTATACAGCAAATGTGGAAAAATATAGGTGTTGATGCTATTATTATACCTAGAGAATGGTCTGTTATTTCTCAGAATTTTAGAGAATTAAGTTATCAAATGGTATTAAGCGGATGGACTGGGGATTATAATGATCCTATGACTATGCTTGATTTATATTTAAGTTATACGCCTAGCAATCCTGGTTATAATAATCCTGAATATGACAAATTAATTGAAAGTTCTAAACATATAGTTAACAATAAAGACAGAATGAAGGTTCTGCATGAAGCAGAAGCTATATTAATGAATGATATGCCTATAATTCCAATACATTATAGATCAAATGTTTTAATGGTATCAACAAAACTTAAAGATTATAAATTAGATCCTTTAGGAAAATACAGATTCCATTATGCTTACTTAGAAAAATAATTCTTAATAAAGAGGATTGATTATACAAAATTAATCCTCTTATTTTGACTTTCTGTAATTATCTATAAAAATATTATACGGATACAATTTAAAAGAATCATTATAAACATTTTCAAGAAGATTTTTTATTAAATTAAGTTTTTCTTTAAATGTTTTATTTTTATCTTTAACTTTATTAAACTCTATAAAAAATGACTTCTTGACTATTTTCATAAAGACATTAATTCTTATTAACTCATCAAAAATATAACCATTAGGAACTTTTAATTTTTTTATTATTATAAAGAAAATAGAAAGTAAATATAAAACAGAAGCTATTCTAATAAAATAGACTATTGTAAAATCAGCACCAACTTTATCTATATATAATCCAAATATTTTATAGTATTCACCTCTTGAATTTAATGCCTGAATTATAAATATGGCTAAAAAATAAGGAATTAAATGCAATAGCCTCTTTATAGTTTTATAAATAGATTTGGTAAATATTATATGAAGTATAAAAGAAGCTATTGCAATATATATTAATAAATTTACTTTTACAAAGAAAATACTTATAAATATAAATAAAGCTAATAAAATAGAAATAATATAAAGCATTATTTTATTTTACACGCTCAACATAACTGTCATCTCTAGTATCTACTTTAATTTTATCGCCTATATTAATAAATAAAGGAACATTAACTTCAATGCCTGTTTGAAGTTTAGCAGGCTTTAAAGTAGAACCTGTAGTATCTCCTTTAAATCCAGGCTCTGTATAAGTAACTTCCAAAACAACATGTATAGGAAAACGAACTGCTGTAACTTCATCATTAATATATTGCAAATCTACTTCGCTGTTATCTAATAAATAATATTTGCTGTCTCCCAATATATCAGAATTAACATGCACCTGTTCATAATTATCTAATATCATAAATATATAACTGTCGCCTTCTTCATATAAATATTGTGCTTTTTTGTATGATATATCAGCTTCTTCAACGCTTTCTGTAGATGCAAAAGTTTTTTCTATCATGTTTCCTTTAAGCATATTTTTTAATTTTGTTTTCACATTTGCTTTTCTTTGCTGTGCTCTGTGAAAATGTGCATCTACTACTAAATAAGTTTCTCCGTCTAAAATAATAGCATCGCCTTTTCTTAAATCATTTACTGGTAACATTAAAATCCCCTAAAATTTTGATATTCTGTTTTTGTGTATGAATTATATTTTATTAATGATAAAATTTCAATATTTTATTTTAACTTAATATATTTTTAATTCTCCTCCCTGAACTTTGCCGGATCTGTAAAAGGACGTCTTCCCTGATGTTTCGATAAATAAACAATATTACTTGCTATAGTTGTAAATCCATTATCTCCGTATTTCATTATGGTTTCTTTGGCTTGCTTATCTTTCATCATAGGATATGCCAAAGGAACATCGTCTATAAATAAATGGCATAGTATACGCCCGAAAATATCATAAGAGCCCACAAGCATGCTTACATTAGAAGCGTTTTTTATTTTATTTTCAACATAAGCTTTAACATTAGTTCCGTAATTTTGTTTTAATTCCGGAGCATCAAGTCCTATAAATCTGTAATAATTATCTTTATATTTGATAGTATCTCCATCAACTACTCTTATACTGTTTTTATCAAGTTCTGCTAAATATTTATACATATCATCATTAAAATTAGAATCTATTTTATAAAAGTTTTCATTTGTTATTGATAAAAAAATTTTGGTATTATTATTGTCTTTTAAAGTTAAATATTCATCACTGTTTATATCATCTATACTCAATACAACTTGACAGCATTTTATATTTAAAGACTTTAATTTACTGATAAAATCCTTTTCAGAAGAGTAAAACATTATTTTGTCTTTAAATATATAAAAATATAGCATAAATTTAAAACTTCCAATATATTTAACGCTTGGAAAATGTATGCTTATATATTCCTTAGCCCCCTCTTCCAAATTCTTATCATGATAAACATAAACTTTATCTCTGTTTTTTATATAATCATAAATAATTCTAGTGTTATTATTTTTTATCATGCTTATTATTGATTCTGAGTCAATAAATAAATCTTTGCTTTCTTTCAAATTAGAAATCCTTATAAGGAAAATCAAAGAAAATATTATGACTGCAGAAAAAATAAAAACTTTTATAATCTTTTCATTTTTTTGATTAGAAGTTCGCATTTGGATTTTATATCCTCAGAAGATACTATCTCAGTAAGCATGCATAAACTCATAGCATTATGTTCTATAAGCAAATCCATATTATTTAATTTTATGCCTCCTATACAAACGAAAGGAACATCAATATTTTTTACTACATAATCAAGATAATCAATACCTGTAGCCTCATTAGCATCAGGTTTAGTATTAGTTGAAAATATAGGTCCAATTCCAATATAATCGGCACTTGTATTAACTGCCTCATTAGCTTGATTTTTGTTAGTGGTAGAAAGCCCTATAATTTTATCATATCCGACAATTTTTCTTACTGCTTCAATAGGCATATCTTTTTGTCCTATATGAACTCCGTCAGCTTCAACTGCAATTGCCAAATCAGCATAATCATCTATTATAAATAAAGCATCATACTCTTTTGTAAGCTCTCTAATTTTCAAACACTCTTCATATTTTTCACGCATATATTTATTAGGATTATCTTTTTCTCTGTATTGAATAATTTTTATTCCTGCCTCAAGCATTGATTTTACAACTTCTATATTATTTCTGCCATTAGAAAAATCTTCTGCCGTTACGCAGTATATTGAATCTTTAAAATATTTTTCCTTTAAAATCTCTCTTCTTTTATTTATATCTTTTAATCCTTTAATATCTTTCATAAATAAGTCCTGAAATTTATTTG
>NZ_CALXRN010000241.1 GCF_944390595.1 uncultured Brachyspira sp.
GTAAACCATATAACGTGTTCTTATCCGATTTAGGGATACTTACATTCCAAGTTGAAGACGCTCCTAATTGAGTCCCATAATAAGTTACCGGGTGTGATCGTCCAATATACTCCACCAATGATACATCTAATGTATTGTTATCAGATACATCTATATTATATGGTAATTTCAACATAGATCCAGCCCATGTTACTTCTTCTACCGGATCTTCTCCAATAACCTTTAAGTTATTCCACGTTTCATCCCATTGTATAATTACCGATTTAATCCCAATAATATACGCAGGAATATCAGTATACGTTATTGTTCCAGTATCCATGTCGGTAGACACAATTCGATATCTAGCGGAATCGAGTGGTGGATGCGGATCCGTAACATAAACATTGTCCGTATTGTCAACATTCGTCGCTATACTTACGAATCGTCCGTCGTATTCTTGTCTATATACTGATAGTTTAACATTCTCAACTAAATATTCTTCGTCGGATTGAATGACTGTGAAGTATATAATCTCATCACTTGAGTCAACCCCGACAAACACTAAATCATCCCTATCAGTTAATGCGTTATTTACAGACGTCCCTTCCAACGGATCCAAGACAGTGGTTGTTCTCGTATATGTTCCTGAAGTTGGTTCATATAAAACCTTATAGAAGATATATGGTCTATCCACACAATATGGACGTATATGCGCACTTAAAGTCTTTTCATCAAATACTATCTCAGCTGTTGGATAATACTCGGTTTCCATTAATGAGACCGTGAATGATAGTGTTTCTTCTTCTGTTAACCCCGTATCCATAGTCACGATACATGTCACTTCGTATCGACAGTTGTTTTCCAGGTTAATATCACCTGGAGTCATCTTCACACTTAGTTTTTGATCATCGATATCATAAAATCTAGAGAATATTTCTTGACCTTCGGCGATCATTTTGACGTTTCCATACTCATCTACTGTCTCATATGAATCTCCGGATACGATCGATATATGATATCCGATTGGTTTTTGTGAATTTGGACCAGATGTCGCGTTTATGTAGAATGGGTATTTACTAACGTCTCTTATCGTATCGTTTCCTTCCTGATCATTAGATAAGATTAATGATAACGATGGAGGTGCATATACACTTATTAGACGGGTTGCGGACCATGGACCATATTCACCAGTTATACCAGCGGTTCGAACAGACCAACGAATAACCGCACCTTCTGTAAATGTACGCGTTGATAAGTAGTAGTAACTAACATCATCGCTAACATTAGTTTTTAATATTTCTTTTACTATCTCGTTATCATTATTGACGATATATTTTAGTTGCGCTTTTGTTTCTTTGGAACCGTCCTTAGAGTTATGCATCCAATATAATTTCATCTCTTCGCCGACGACCACGGTTGAAGTTGACGACCAAGTTGTAGGTGCTGCTGGTTCATCCCCTAACACCACCGATTTCTCCTCAGTCCAATCAGATGTTCCTTGTTCATTTACAGCTCTAACTCGAACGAAGTATTTTTCACCACTAGTTAACCCTGTTATTGTATAACGAGGTCCAGTGATGTTATTTATAGTTGTTGATGCGTTCGATGCTCCTAAATACTCTTTTTTTATAGCGTATTCTATATCATATGTTTCAGCCGTCGATACTGCTTCCCAAGTTAAAGTTAAAGCGGTCTCTGTTACAGCCTTTATCTCGATTATCTTGGATGGTTTACTTGGTTTGGTTTGTACGTTGTCTGAGTAATCAGACCAACCACTATATATTTTATTTTTAATTGCTCTACATCGCACTTTATAATCGAATCCCGGTGACACATTACAAGAGTATTTAGCTGTCGTTGTGCTCACTTTAGATTTACCAACTTTGTAAATCTTAGAATCATTTTGAATAATTTCGAATTCTATTTCAGATACGTCTTCAGCTACACCTCTAACTTCAATCTTTAAAGTGTAATCCTCCAATGTTACAGTTGGTGTAGGTGGTGTAACAGGAGGAAGATTTTTCATATAATAGAATTTTTCAGTCGACCATTGTGCGGTCCAATGATAAGTATCAACATCGTTCACTTTATGTGTTGTGGCGATGGGTTTCACTTGAAACGATACATATGTTGCGTTTTCAGGTGGCGTGTAAATACTTTGAGGCTGTGAGTTCTCTATGGAATCAACCGATGTACTACTTCCTGTAAATTTCGCATTATCACCCGTCCCATAGAACCAACGCACGTCGAACTTATCAGTATATCCTCTAGGCCACGACCAAGTAGCAAAGAAAGTCCTATCGGTATTAGCCTGTAGTCCGAAAGCAGTTATTGTAGCTGTGGTTGCGGGCTTTGATGTATTAGTCGATGTTGATGGTGCAGGTGTGGGATTAGGTTTAGAGGGTGTGACGGTTACCGTTTCTGAAATCTTTAACACCTGACCAACGTAGATTAAATTCACATTGGCGATATTATTCAATTTTGCCAGGTAACTAACGGTTGTTCCATACTTTTGTGCTATCTCACTTAATGTATCTCCTCTAACAACCGTATGTGTTTTATAAGTAGCCATATCTATAACCTCCTTTCTATTCTGGCTGCTCTAACTAATGATTGAACTGCTGCTGATACACTACTTCCATCATCATAAGTTATTCCATTTATAGTATATGATGGTCCTGTATTATTTAACTGTTCTTTT
>NZ_CALXRN010000242.1 GCF_944390595.1 uncultured Brachyspira sp.
TGCTGCCCCAAAAAGCATACAGGTTCTTTGCTCCGCCGCAGGCAAGCCGCGCCTGCATTTCCAGCCGGTAAGGCACAACACCGTCAAACGCGCTTAAAATTCCGTAAAACCCACTGAGTATTTTTAGATGCCCGCCCAAATATTTTAACGAGGCTTCATCCAAAACATTCGGCGCAATATGCTGATACTGCAAACCGTCATAACTGAAAACAGCAGGCGTTAAATTGCGGCGCAAATCCATACGCTGCAAGCGGTTGTAATTAAGTTCGGCAATAGCGTCGTTGCATTGCCACAACTTTTGCAGGCTCGTGTAATCCAGCGCACGCAGAGCAGTTAAAAGCTCTTCAGTTTTAGTTAAAAATACCGGCAAACGTGCCGCGCCAATATCGTCATTATCGACACGCATCTTCTTCGCCGGCGAAATTATAATTTGCATAGTATGTTCCTTTAGATAATTTTATTTAATATTGCTCAACTATCTTTTATTTAGCTATAACTTACCAGTGTAAAAAATTTAAAATAAGGTTAATCATTAAAGCTTTTTCTTTAACTCCTTATCACGCTGCCGCGCATATTTAAACACCAGCCAGAAAAACTTAACCGCCGTAAAAAACATAACCCATCCTGCCCGGCTGAACCGCACTACAGAACGCACTCTATTCGCTTTTAACAAATGCCCGGCAAATACCACGGCAAGAACGATTTTAATTATTTTTATCGGCATTACTGTTCCTAAAATACTTAATAATTAAAGATTTTTTTATTTTATTAAAAAATCTTTTTTGAAAATATCTTTTGTCATAGTACCTTTCGATTGAATTTATTATATCATCGGTTCTATCGACACATTTAAAGAACTTATCCCTATTCTTATGAATATGTACTGACTTTATTGCTGACGGATTATACTTAACCGCGTCTTGTAAACTTACTTCTTGATAAATCATTTGTTTTAAAATTTTTGCTAAAATTTTATTTCCTTTTTCACTATTTGCCCAGCAAAGAGATACTCCTTTATCATTTTTCATTTCTGGTAATATATTTTCAATTCCCCAAAAATCAGCTAAACTTATATCACTCACTCTACTTAAAGTTTTAAACTTACAATCATAACAAGATGGTCTTAAGTACAAATCTTTCAAAAATCCTTGCATATAAATGTTATTATCTACTTTTTCATAACTTACATTTCCGTCTGCTGTTTTTAACATAAAACAATAATTTTCCCATCCATCTTTTTTATTTCTAAATGATATTTCTGTTATTTTGCTGTTTAAATTTTGCTCCAATTCCTCGATATAACGTTGCCAAACTAATGGAGATGGCACTCCATGACAAATAAAGTCTACTGCCAGTAAATTCAAATAATCTTTCTGTAAATAACTTTTTAAACCTGCAACCTGGCATGGAGTCCCTACAAACAAAACTTTTTTACCATTATCCAAATCAAGTTTTACATTTCTAAACGTATTACCCATATTACTTTGTACATACTTAGATGTATATAAACGTTTTAATTCATCTTTTTTATCTACCCTGATATGACATACATTCCAATTATCATCAAATGCTGCACCATAAATTACTGCTTGTTCTTTTATATACATATTCGCCAGAACGGCAAATACCCCCCCGGAAGAGCTTTGTTTTATAAAATTTTCATCTTTTGCGCTGCAAGCAAAAGATATTTTATCTTCTTCAAAATTACTTTGCGCATTATCTAAAGAACAAACCTTACAACACAATCCACAATCAATACATTTGTTTTTATCAATAACGGGATACTTAAAGCCTTCTGAATCCGCTTGCATAGTAATTGCATCTTTGGGGCAAATTGCAAAACAAGCTGTACAGCCGCTGCATTTTAAATTCTTCTTTTTTAATTTATTTTCTATATTCATTATAATATCAACCTTTAATATTTAATGCCTTACACAAAAATTCTTTGGATCTTTGACGCTCTTGTTCTAAAATTGCTTCAACATTAGGAAACTCTATTTCCATAGGATTAGCAATTTCATAATTATTATCTTTAAATATTTTGCGGTCTTCTAAATGAAACATAGCAAGCAGCGTATCAATGCGGGAATCCATATTCATACCCACATTTTCACGCGAACTTACCACAAACGGTTTTTGGTTTAAAATAGAAAATACTGTACCATGAAAAGAGTCTGTATACATCAACGAACAGTTCTTTATTAAATACAAAAATTCACTTGGGGATGAACAATAATAGTCTATATTTTCTTTATCCATTAAATCAACTATTTTCAATTTATATTTATCAGAAATATACTGTATATCTTTTTTTATTTTACTTGGTAATTTACTCAAAAAATAAACCAAAATATATTTTTCATCATGATACCAAACTGGTCGTTCCATCACCCTTTCCCATTCTTCTGCAGTTAAAAGCAAAGTCGGGTCAGCCAATACCGGCACATCTTTGTTTGTTAAATCTTTAACAATTTTAGCGCCAGCCTGCTCACGTACGGATATGTAGTCTATACCTCCAAGTCCCCGTTTAACCATTTCTTTTTTATTAGTATTTATTTCGCTAATGCCAAAACTTGCAGCATAAGCAATACGTTTATCCTTATCTGCAAACTGCAAAAATTCATTATTTTTTAATTCCAAACAATCTGGATTCCATACTTGATCACTGCCAACTACAAAATAATTATAATTCAAATTCAAATTAGTTTTTTGTATGTCAACAAACTTAGTATTTATATATTTATCAGTAAATTTTTTAAAATTATATTCACGAATAACTTCAAAATAGCAGCTTCCTTTATTTACAAATTTTCTAAAGTTATTTCCATTAAAAATATATTTCCAAATATTTTTAAATGTTATACCATATTTTTTATATACTTTTAACTCATTATTTTCAAACCAAATACTCTCAACAAAATTATCCTTTGATAAATATTTTATGAACTTATGTAATGCAAAATTCTGCAATCTATTACCATAATTAAAATATCCTGGTAATGTAATTATTGCTATTTTCTTCATAAAACAACCCTCTTAAAAATTTTTAATTTAATTTACATATTATTAAAATTATAAATCTTTTTATCAAGAGCACTTAATTTATACAATAAAATAAGTATTCCCAATACAAGCCAATACATTTTTATTACAGCAGAATTACCAACATTGTATTCTGTAAAACCTTGCAAAAGCAGACAAATTGTTGAAAATGTAATCATCAAAGCATACACATTTTTTGTCTTTAGCCAATCAATAAAATT
>NZ_CALXRN010000243.1 GCF_944390595.1 uncultured Brachyspira sp.
GGGACAGGTTTCTGTGCAGTTGGCACAGGCCAGAGGCTTGCGAATGGCATCCCAATTGCTGGACCGCTCATTATCACAGGAAGAACAAGCTGCACTGATGCAAATGATGCAGACCGGTATGGAAAACCTTCCTTCCCTTTATACACTGCGTGAGGACGGAAGTGAGCAAGTCACTGTTTCTGATCCGTTTACGCCAACCGCATTGGGCTGTGTCGTCATGGTGGTTCTTTTTACCTTGCTCACCTGGGGTGCGTGGACCGGTTATCCGGATGCGCGTTTGGTTGAAAATCGGCTTCGTTCCGTCCCAAGCGGCGCGGCGCTCTCCTATCTGAGCGATATACTGGCCTTATGTTTGATTGGATGGATCGGTGGAATGGTTTGTCTGTTGGCTGGAAACGCAGCTGACAAATCCTCCATCGCAGCACTGTTTTTCTATGCGCCCTGTGTGGCAGGAATTACGCTTTTCTTAACGCGTTTTTCTTCCCTCAGTGGACGCATTGACATCCTTGCGCCCTTTTTATCGCTTGTGACCTGTCTTTTGGGCGGATGCTTTGGTGCTTTGGATACGTTATCGCCTCATCTTGCCTTGCTTTCTAAATTGACACCGCAAGGAATGACCTTATCAGCCGTGCGCGGAGATTTATATAGCTGGTGGATGCTGGTGGGAGCCACGGTATTATTTCTCTGGCTCGGCGGCATTCGAAAAAACTGTGTTGACAAAAACAAAGACAGATAACAGGAAATGTTTTCTGCATGTTATAACGACATACTTTTTATGCAATCAATAGGGGGAATTTATTATGGAGAAACCGCAATCATTCTGTACACATTGTGGCGCTGAACTCAAACCAAATGCACGATTTTGTGCCAAATGCGGTGCGCCGATCAAAGCTGTGACCCAGCAGGAAAACCCGGCACCGAATGAGCCGGAAACGGTACAATCCCAATCCGCAGCACCAGAGGAGACAAAAGCATCAGATACACAGCAAGAGCCGGAACAAGCGGCAACGCAACCGGCTCGACGCTTTTCGGTTCAAAAGGGTTTGCTGATTGGCTGCATCGCGGTCATCGCAATTCTGGTTGTCATTATCGGGGTTTTGGTTGGCAGACAGTCAGGACAAGACGAGAATACTGCATCTTCCTCATCCGATCCTGCAGAGCAGGTAGAAGCGGAGACCCCCGCAGAGCAAACACCGGCAGAGAATCTCTCTTTGCAGCTGACTCAGGTGAATACACACAATTATCCAGAAGTGCAGCTCTATTTTCAACTGCGCGACTTAAACGGTAATCTTATTTCCGCAATCAATAATCCCGTGCTTCAGATTACCGAGCAGAATGCTGCCGCGCAAGAGGTCGTGCCGCAGACACTGCAATCCATGGAAAAGAATATCTGCTTTGTTATGGATATCAGCGGCAGCATGGCCGATGAAAATAAGTATATTTATGGTCGGGACGCCATTTTGCAGCTGCTCGATCAGATGGGGCAAAGCTCCAATTATCAGGCGGCGCTGCTTTCCTTTAATGATACGCAAAATACGCTCGAGGATTTCACAACGGATTATACCGGCTTACGTACCGAACTGAATGCAATCGTACCCGATGGCGACACGGCATTCTGGGATTCGCTGGAATATGCGCTGCTGCGCACCAACAGCCAGAACGGTCAGAAATGCATCGTTGCCGCAACCGATGGCATGGACAATGCCAGCCAAACCACGCAGGATAATGTCATTTCTCTGTCCCAAGAACTGCAAATCCCAATTTATATCATTACCTTTGACAGCAGCCTGACGGCGGATTTATCCGAAGTAGCGCTGGCAACGGGCGGAAACTGTTTCGCAGTTGACAATTACCAAAATATCAGTGATATTTATAACAGCATTCTGTCCATGCAAAACAGCCAGTTTATGGTGACCTTTACTTCGGATGGCAATACAACAGAAAGCGAACGCGGTCTGGCGCTTCACTTCACAGGAGACGGCTATGCAGCAGACGCCGCAGAAACCTATCACCGTGTGGAAGAAATTTATGCAGATCAGATTTCCAATGCCATCATTTCTTCGGTATCCGCTTCATCGCATCTGGAGGAATATTACGACTCCACCGGCTATCTTTATCATGTGCCGGAAAATACCATTGACGGCAGCTACCGTACGGCATGGGTGGAAAACGCTTCCGGAGATGGCATTGGCGAATGGATCAAGCTGTCCTTTGACCGCACCTATACGATCAACGGCATCGAAATCAGCAACGGATATAAGAAATCTGCTGATCTTTATGCCAAGAATAACCGACCGCGGCAAGTACGCCTGCATTTCTCTGACGGCAGCTATCAGGACTATGATTTAGCCGATACCTTTGAAGGCGCGCAGCGTTTGACATTCCCCGAACCGGTCACAACCAACAGCGTCATGATTGAGTTGCTATCGGTTTATTCAGGCTCAAAATATCAGGATACTTGCATTACCGAACTGCAGGTGTTCTAAAGGATGAAAGCAGAATGAAAAAGATGCAATGGATTGCAGCGGCACTGTTGCTGCTATCACTGACAGGCTGTATATTCCCCGCAGAAAATCAAACGATTTTGATAAATGATGCGGACAGCATCGAAGTGACAGACAACGAGGATACAAAACCACCGGAAGAGCCGGAAGAAGTGGAATCGGATATTGTGACGATACCCGATCCACCTCAGGATACACAATCGTTTGTCCGTGTGCAGGATTATATTCCGGATATTGCAGTTGATCTGCGCTATGCAACCACGAATAACTTCACCGGCACGGTAATTTATGCCTATGACGATGCATGGCTGCGCTATGATACTGTCTGCAAGCTATCGGATGCCCAGGAACAGCTCAAGGCACAGGGATATCGCCTTTGTATTTGGGATGCGTTCCGTTCGGCCAAGTCACAGCAGAAATTGTGGGAGACTTATCCCGATGGCAACTATGTTGCCAATCCAGCCAACGGATATTCAGGCCATACCCGCGGTGATACGGTTGACATCACACTGATCACGCTGGAGGGCGAATCGGTAGAAATGCCTTCCGGATTTGATGATTTTACCGCGTTAGCGGATCGAAACTACGAGGATGTATCTGCAGCCGCGGGAGAGCATGCGGCACTGCTGGAATCGGTGATGGAATCCTGTGGTTTTGCTGGCTATGACAAAGAATGGTGGCACTACAGCGACAATGACCGCGCACAGCCTGCTCCGGACTTTGAACCGACGGACTAGTACAATGCAGCCTAAAACACTACGATCGTGAAATACTGCCTTTCTTGAAAAATAATGATGCGTTTTTGTTTTAGACGCATCATTATTTTTTTATA
>NZ_CALXRN010000244.1 GCF_944390595.1 uncultured Brachyspira sp.
AAAGAATTTTTAGTAAGTCCGGTCTGAAACCGAACAGAACTTTTAATACTAAACTTATCAAAGAACTCTTTGGCTTTGTGGCGGAAGCCGCTTAGCCGATATGTTGAATTTTTAACGGACTATTATTACTTATAACCTGTCTCTAAATGTTTTTGACAACACAATATCTATTCCACACTACTATTAATCCAATCAACAACATCCTGAAGAACTTCCAGAGAGCACGTTTCTTCTATATTATAATAATCCAAAGAATTTCCAATTTGACAATGTTGAAACAAATGATTCAATCCCATATATTCTTTGAAAAAATTCTTTTTATTATTCCTACTCAACAATTTTTTTATCGCATTTAAATTACTAGCTGATATCACTTGCATATCATTACTGCCATTAATTGCCATTACTGGAATTTTTATGCTTGATATAACCAAAGTCGGATCATAATTTATAAAGTAATTCACCCAATTATCTTTAGATTGAGCCTTTATCTCATTTCTCACAGACTCAACTGTTCTATTGGCTGGTTGACCATAGATTTTTAATGCTGCATTTTGTTGTTCTGCAAGTAAAGTATCACCTTTTATCCCAGGCCCCGCCATACTAACTATAAAATCTGCCTTACCTTTAGCACCCAACATAAACGCAATTAAGCCACCTTCACTATGACCTAATATTCCAATTCTAGAAAACTTTCCACAAGTCTCCAACCACTGCAATCCACACTCGGCATCTTCTGCATAATCCTTTGAAGTACATCCACTGCGCTCTCCTGTCGATTTACCAACACCTCTGTCATCATAGCGCAATGAAGCAATACCATTTTTTGCCAAATAATCAGCAATAACCAAAAATGGTTTATGCTCAAAAACTTCTTCATTACGATCTTGTGGACCACTTCCGGTTACCATTAGAACAACCGGAATTCGTTTATTCGGAGTGTATCCAATAGGATATGTCAATGTTCCCGAAAAAATAGCATTCGCATTATCATTAGAAAAAGAAATTTCTTCTGTCCGGTAATCAAAAGGTGGCAATGGTTCTTGTGGACGTTTAGGTTTATCAATATCACCCGGCTCCAAATCCATGGGTAAGAATATACCATTTTGATTGAAAATACCTTTAATTTTATTATGACTCCGTTTGCCGTTATATGACATACCAATCGTCGGCAAATTCAAACTTATTGAATCTTGAGTAAGTAGGGAAAGATTAACGGGTACGCCCCTAACCCCTTGTTGTGGAATATCCATTGTTCCTCCATCTTTACTCACATGAAAAGCAATTCTGATTTTCTGACCATTAATATCTAAACTACCATGCCAAGTTCCATTAATTTCCTGTGCATACGATATTATCGAACATACCAAAACGACAAATACCAATAATAAATTTGTTCTCATTGCTGCTTTTTTATAATATTTCTTTTTATAAGGATCGTACCAATTAAATATAGAATACACGAAATAATAATACCAATAGGTATGAACCAATATCCCAAAATATCAGGCATTGACAAATCCGTTTCGGAACAATACCCAACAAAAAAACTCTCGTTATTATAAAAAAAGCCGATACTATCTGGTATGAAAATTTTAAGAATCGACAATATAAAGAATGTCACACTAAAAAGATACAGAATACCTGAGACAAGGTATTTTCCAGTACAAAATATACAAACACATGTCTGTCTGATAATTTCAAAAGGATTGCCCTTTTTCAACACGCTTTTTAATTGAGATTCTGTCACGTACAATTGAGCAATTTTTGTTGGACTACCCAATTGGGTTAATACATTATTCAAACAGTCTTCATCTGATAATGCAGTTCCTTGCAACCTACACATACTTTCATAAACGTGTGAAGCCAATTCATTCAGTATGTCATTTTTAGTTTTTTCATCCAATACTTTGAGCTCACTTTCAAGCTTCTGCATATAATTCAAGTATTGTTTACTATACTGGTAATCTGTTTTCATTTGTACACTAAATTAAATGTTCTATCCGCTTCGTCATATCAAGATAATATTCAGTAAGGCTGGCAATATATTTTTTACCAGCCTCAGTTATTTTATAATATTTTCTTGGCATACCACTCTCCTTTTGCACCCAATATGGCTCGATTACTTCATCTTTGCACAATCGCATAAGGATAGGATAAATGGTACCATCGGCCACTTCAAATCCAAGAATTCTCTCTATTTCGGAAGAAATCTGATACCCATAACTATCTTGTTTACTTATAATTATCAGCACAACAAGCGGAAGTATCCCTTTCTTCATCTGTGTTATCAAATTATCTTGCAACATAATTATTACACATACATTGTATTACTACGTATATCGGTCACAAATATATATCGATTAATCGAAATCACAAAATAAATTAAACTAAATTTAAACACCCCGATATTCAAATTATAACCATATCATTTGGAAGCATAAATTGGGGCACTCTTCTTTTCAGAATATTATTGTCAAAAAATGAAATTTTCTTATATTTGTAAAATCTAGGAGGCGGCTCGGCATAGTCAAATTAAAAACCCCGTTTTCATTTGCCTCTGCCCTCGTCTTTCCGTATATTTGTAAAATAGGGCTTTAATCAAAAAACACAGACAAAAATGCTATGAAACAACTCCTGCTTTTTGCCATTTCCATACTGCTGCTTCCATTCGTTCTTGCAGCTTCGGGTAATGAATACCAAAACGCCGAAAAGGCTCTGACAAAAAAGCTGACCGGCAACC
>NZ_CALXRN010000245.1 GCF_944390595.1 uncultured Brachyspira sp.
TTGCCGTGAAGCCGGAAAAATCGGAATCGAAGGCAAAGAATATGTCGTACAGGACGGCGACATCATGCACTTCCGCTTCAACGTTTAGAAATACGTTACATACCCTATTTATACACGCCACCGGGAACCCGCCAATGCGGATTCCCGGTGTTTTTATTTGTAACTCATTCTATTCTCCTATCCCTGCTGCATAATCAGCACCGACGTATAGGCAACATAGCATGCCACCATCAGCGCACCTTCCAGACGCGTAATCGTACGCTTGCGGAAGAACCAGCCGACAAGCCAGAACAGCACCGACGAACCGACAAGCACCGCCATGTCGAAGTTGCCGATATTCCCCATCGGCAGCGGAATGATTGTGGAGCTGCATCCAAGCACAAAGAATATGTTGAACAGGTTGCTGCCTATCACATTACCAATCGCAATGCCCGGATTTTTCTTCAATGCGGCAGTAATGGACGTAGCCAACTCGGGAAGCGACGTTCCGCCGGCCACCAGTGTAAGGCCAATCACCGACTCGCTTACGCCCCAGGCACGCGCAATGCCGCTCGCACCGTCAACGAAAAGCTGTCCGCCAAAAATCAGTCCAGCTAGACCGCCAACAATAAACAAAGCCGACTTCCATCCCGGCATCTGTTTCACTTCGGCATCCGCACCTCCCGCATCTGCCCCACTTTTGGCAATAGCAAACGTATAGCGCATGAATATCAGGAAAAACATCAGCAGCACAAGGCCGTCGGTACGGCTGATGACATTTGCCGAACCACCGTCAAGCAGAATGTCGTTGGCACAGAATGCCAACACAAGTGCAGAAAGAATCACGAGCGGAATCTCATTCGTCATAATGCTCCGCTCCACCTTTATAGGAAGTACGAGCGCCGTACAGCCGATAATCATCAGCACATTGAAAATATTGCTACCCACCACATTACCAATCGACATTTCCGCACTGCCGCCAATAGCCGACAGCACACTGATGACCAGTTCGGGAGCTGATGTTCCGAAAGCCACAATCGTAAGACCGATAACAAGGTCGGAAATACCGAAACGCTTCGCCACTGCCGCCGAACCGTCGGTCAACGCATTGGCACCCACAAGGATAAGTGCCAACCCGCCTATCAAGAAAAGAATATCAAGTATCATTGTCTGCATTTTTTAATCAAGCGCTAAAATTAACATAAAATTTGCACAAATTCCCATTATTCCCCACAAATCATTAATTTCTTGCCGAAAATTTTGCACATTGAAAATCCTGACTTATCTTTGCAATACAACAACGGGGTATTAGCTCATCTGGTAGAGCGCAACACTGGCAGTGTTGAGGTAAGCGGTTCGAGTCCGCTATGCTCCACAATACCGACGGCGACATTCACAAAATGTTGCCGTTCTTTTTTATGCAAAAAACGCATGGTAATAGTACACGGCGAACACAACCGTGAACACGACAAGAAAAGCATAGTAGCGTCCCACACGCATTTCCGGACAATAGCGTTTGAACAAAGGAACCACAAAATAAGCCACCGTAATATAAGGCAATGCCAGCGACAGCGGATAGCCGATAGCTCCATATTCAGGAATTAACCAACAATAAAGAACTATTATCGTACCTTGAGCAAACAACTGAACCCAAACATATACCCGTTGTAACTGATAAGCGTTAAAAATGCGCATAAACATATTATACACAAATAAAAATGGAAGATACAGAATCTGCATAGACAAAATCCTGGCAGTCAAATCAAGTGAATCGGTAGTAAATTTCCCAATACCGAAAAGCAGTTCTACAAGCCACCCACTTAACAGAGAAACCCCAACCGCGACAACAAATAAGCCAGACATCACCGACAGCAACAGCTTCTCCGTCAACCGTGCTACTTCTTGATAATGCCCTTTTCCTACAAGGTTATTATACTTAATTGCCATAACACTCAGAATCTGTCCAACAAGAAATATACTGGGAATATTAGTCATTTTATCAGCAAATGATATCGCAGTCAGACTTCCTTCCGGAAAACTTGTAAAAAAATATTGAGGCACAAACATTGCCATCAAATAAACTAAATAGCCCAATTGGGTATAGCATCCTGTCTTTAAAGCACTTTTCACATGTTTAAAAGAAACAGAAAACATTTTCCATTTCAACAGATGCTTCATCATTATAAGAACCAACAGAATATTTACCACATATCCAAAAACCAATCCAATGGCAACAGACTTCAGCCCCAACATATCATGGAACAAGAGTACAAACAACACTCCCAATGAGGAATTAATCAAATTTATTAGGTTAGGAAATGTGAAATACTTATATGAGGCAAGTATTTCCGTCATCAGACTCGTTAGCATATTAAGAAAAAGAATAGGCAGAATCCAACGAATCAAATGAACATTCGCGTCAATCAAAGTCTTCGAAAATGAAGAAATCGCAGAAACAAATGGAAGGGTTCCTATACATGCAAACAAAAACAACAAAATACCAATACCACCATACAAAAAGATAAAGGCATTCAGAAAAGTCATTGAACTATGTTCGCCTTCAGCGATCCGCAAGCGAATACTTTTGGGAATCAATACAGCCGTACTGAAATTCAAGAAAAAGAAAGAGATGAAAAGTATCAGATTATAGATAAAGAAAAAGACATCCGTCCCCGAATATGCACCAAAATAATATCCTATAAGCCATTGTTGTACAAAGGCTACACTTCTGCCACAGATATTGAAAGCAGAAGACCACATAATGCCATTCTTATAAGTTTCAGGACGAAATACACCCATAGCTCATTTCCTTGCTTGTCTATACAATGAAACGTACGGGCAATAGTATTATTTTACAACAAACATACCTGAAATTCGCCTTCTCACAAAAGAGGTTAAAAATCACTTATTACCAATCAGTTATAATCGCATTATTTATTTTTTTTAACAGCCGACAAGACATTATCATATAGAGCAACGAAATTGTCAGCTGTTTGCTTCCACAACAGATGGTTTCTCACATGTCTTTGTCCAGACTCCGAAATGTAATGCAGCTTTTCCGGCTCCCCAAAAATAGACACAACTTTTCGAGCCCACTCTTTTTCGTCAAAACTATCAATCAAATATCCGGTAAGACCATCTTCAATAATGGAGCAAGCTCCCCCTGTTGGTGTAGATAATACGGCAACACCCCAATACAAGGCCTCCAAAACGACCATTCCATAAATTTCAAAGTCTGACGCTAATAAAAAAAGGTCTGCACACTTGTATATATCAGGCAACTTAGATTGTGGCAATGCGCCAGTCCAAAAAACACGTTCGGAAACCGTTGACGACTGTAGCCCTGCTCGACTGCTTCCGTCTCCAACAATCACTAGAAGGTACTCTTCCGGTAAGAATGACATCATACCCACCAACAAATCCACATGACGACGCTTGACTTCAACAGATCCTACATACAAGAGAACCTTTCGTTCTGATCCAATTCCGTTTCTTTCTCGCCAATCACTTAGTTCTCCATCTTTGAAAGAGAAGTTGGAATCATCAAGTCCGACCGGAGTAATTTCAGCACCTTTTCTCAATCCATATTTTTTCAAATATTCTGCTGCTGCAGGAGTTTTGCATCCCACACTTCCAACTGTATGGAGAATATAACGACCAATTGTCGCATTGAAACATTGTTCCAACCTCCTTAGGAACGGTTTGCGGGTTTCATCATATGGCCCTTGAATCAAGACACAAGGAACAACATGACGTTTCGCCCACCATGCAACATAAGCCGACATCACCATTCCAATTTCATGAATTTGAATAAGATCCGGATTTATTTCTTTTAAGGTCTTATTCAAATGAATAAAATATCCAATAGCCTGCTGAACTCTTCTATATTTCAAGAAATAAACAGTACAAAATTCTGTTTCAGAAACAGATTCTTCACCAGCTCCCATTATAACGCTGACTTTATATCCTCGTTTTTGAAGTTCTTTAGCCAATCCTAACTCCTGAACATTGTAACTAGACAAGTTCATTGATGTCAGCGATGAACGAACAATCAGCAGATGTTTTTTTCTATTCATTTTCCAACATTTTATAGACAACGCATGTCTGATCTGCTATCTTTTTCCAGTCATAATCCGCAACATCTACAGTACGACATAGATAGCTTTCTCTGTTTTCTGCCAAGAACTCACCTAATTTCAACTGCATAGAATACACATCCGATGCTTTAAAATAGGATTTCTTCGGTAAATCCAATAAATGAGTCGCCTCAATGTCAGAAACGAGTAATGGCAACCCGAAATTAATTGCTTCCAAAAGAACAAGTGGGAAACCTTCTATCCGCGACGACAAAACATAAACCTGTGCATGACTATAAAGCTGTGACAAGTTTCCACCGTCCACAAATCCGGCAAACACAACATTCTTACCTGCCATTGCTTTCAGATTGTCGAAATAAGCCGTATCCTGATCTGGTGCACCGGCTATTACAAGTTTTACATCCGTTTTCAGCTTATTATAAGCCTGTATCAGCAAATCGAACCCTTTCTCCGGAGTGATTCTCCCAACAGAAAGGATATATTTACCCGGCTCCACATCCAATTTTTGCAAAAAATCTGTTGCAGTATTCCTCTGGAGCGGAACAATTCCGTTGGGAATATAAACCGACTTGGCTTTCACTTTATTCGAATACTTGTCAAGTTGGAACTTATTGACAAAGATAATCCGATTGGAAGCCGACAACGCAATTTTTTCCGACAGTCGAAGAACAAGTTTCCCAAACCAATTCCATTTGTCGTGTTCATAGTTGGCACTATGATACGTCAACACCACTTTTTTCCCGAAAAGCCGCAGCAAAGGGGCAAACATGGCCGGCCCGATATTGTGAATATGCACAACCTGCGAACGGGAAAAAGCAGAAATCAACGTAGCTTGAAAAGAATGAAAAACAGCTTCCAGTCCTGTCACCCGTGTAGATGGCAAGTCCAGAAACTGTATATTGTCATATTTTGTACCCTTATAGGCTTTATTTATAAACGGTTTGCGGCGGAACACTCGGATTTTCACGTTCTCCATCAACGGATACAACCGCTCGCAATGACGTTCCACTCCCCCTTGAATACCAGGAAAGCCTCGCGTACCGATAACATCAATTTTCATAAAGCCTTCTTTTTTGGTAAATACCAGAATTTAATCCCAGCAAATTGGTTTTCCGTGTTTTACACGCCAACGGTTTTTCAAAATCCATTTGATAGGAATCCACGGACGACGCTTCATATCATGACGTTCAGTCACAATAAACGCACAATTACGATTGCAGTTTTTCACCAATTCAAGCGCCTTCTTCGCCTTTTCCGACTTCATGATATTCTCAAAGCTATCTTCTTTGATATTTCCGATAATCCATTCTTCTCCCGAACCGTTACATGGCGAAACGTTGCCAAACGGGTCGATAAAGAAAAAATCAGTCAAAGCTCCGCAAGGTGGACGATATCCCGGTTCGTCACCACGTAGACGGCGATGGATACTACGGTTAAAATATGCACGGCCCATATCTTTCAAACGGCCCTTTAGGCTACGACGTTTTGAAGTCAGCAATGCCGCCACAAATTTTTCGTGTTCCTTCAATGCGTCCTCACTCACGAGCACGTTGTCATCCTTATGGAAATACCATGAATTATGTACCACAGAATTGCCAAGTTCCACATCCAGTGCCACACACAATTCATACAAATGAAGCAAGTCCTTATAATTGTCCGGAGAAATAACAACCGAGAAGCCAATATTCTTACATTTTGTCTTTTTCAATTCCAACATCGTACGCAAAGCATGGTCAAAACCATTGATCGTACCACGTTTCTTGTCATTCAATGCAGGCAGACCTTCCAGAC
>NZ_CALXRN010000246.1 GCF_944390595.1 uncultured Brachyspira sp.
ACTTAAAAGATTATTCATCTAAGTTGGAAGAACAGCTTTCAGAAAAGATTAATGTTCTTAATGAAGCAAAAGAAGAATTGGATAATATGGTAAAAGCTTCTTTTGATAATTTAGAAACTAACTTTAATGACGCTATAAGCAGATTTGAAAATGAGACTAGCGATAAAGTTATTGAAGCTATAGAAAAATTAGAGAAAGAAACAGAATCTGTATTGTTCAAAAAGTATATGAAGGCTTTAGATGAGCAGATAAAAGTAGTAAATGATAAATTGGAATCAGAGCTTAATTCTGTAAAAGATAAGCATAATAATTTGAGCAATGATTTTGATGATGCTATTGATATTATCAAAAATTTTATAATAGACAGAGATGAGCTTATATCATTACATAATGAAGAGAAAAAATCTTTAATGGAAAGATTAGAAAGCATGAAAGATGATTTTGAATCTTTCAAATACTCTGTTTTGAAATTTAATGATAATGTACCTACTCTATTTGAAGAAAAGAAAAATGAAATAGAGAAAGTATTTGAAGAGTTTACAAGTGCTATTGTTGAAAGAGTTGATATTTCTGATGAGGAAGTTAATAGATTAAAAGATATAATTTCTTCTGATAAACTAGACTTATTGAAGAAAATAGATAATTTAGAATCTGAAATAGAAACTGCTAAAAAAGATAATACAATAGAACAGTTATCTTTAGAGAAAAAAGCATTGGAAGATTCATTTAATGCTATCAAAGCAGACTTTGCTAAATTAGAAAGCTTGGAAAGCAATTTGTATCAATTGAAAGAAAATATGTCTGATGTTGATGTAATATTGAAAGATGAAGTAAAAGCATTATCTGACAGATTATCTGATTTTGAAAATAGAATAAAAGATGATATAGTTAGAGATTTAGATGAATATTCTGTGGAATTGAATATACTAACTACTAATGTTAATAAATTAAGTTCAAGTATAGATGATGTTAAAAATCAGATAGAAGACACTATTACTAAATCTTCTGAATTAGAGAACACAATTTCTAATGAGAAAAAAGAATTAGAAAATAGACTTTCATCAATTAAAAATGAATTAACATCAAATACTAAAAATAATGAAGTTATAGAAAATCTTTTCAATAAAGAAAAAGATAAATTAACAAAACTTTTCAATGAAATAAAAGGAGATAATAAAGAATTTAGATACAGATTGGAAAAACGTATAGCATATTTTGAAGATACTTGGTCAGACAGCGGTAAATTGAAAAATATATTCTCTACTGACATAAGAGAACAATTAGATAATATACGAAATGACAATGAAATCAAATTTGAAAACTCTATAAATTATTTGAAAGATAAAATTGAATCTATAGATAATAGTTTATCTTCTTGGAAAGACGGACATCTTGATGAATTAGTTAAACAGTTAGAAGAAGCTAGAGAAAGCATATCTAATTATTTGAATGATTCAGAAATTAAAGGAGAAGAAATAGTAAATAACTTATTATCAAAAATAGATGAAAAAGAAAAATATGTTTATGAAACTATAGACGGTAAAATAAAAGATATTGAGGATAGATTATCTGTTATAGATTCTAAATTGAATGATGATATAAGCGTTAATTTAGAAAAACTTTATAGTATGGTAAATGATGCTGTATCTAAATATAATGAAGAAATCAAAAATATAGAACATTACAGATTGGATGAAAATAACAGATTATTAGATGATATTGATAATGTAGGTAAAGATATAAAAGCTTCTTATGAAAATTATTCTAAACTTATAAATGAAGTTTATGATAATTCGCTTAATTCATTGAAAGAATATTCTAATTCTATAAAAGATGAAATAGAGCATGCAAGAGAAGAGTCTGAAGAGAGACATTTATCTAGTGAGAAAAACCGCATAGATGAATACTTAAAAGATTATTCAAATAAATTAGAGTCTCAAATAGTTGATAAGATGAATGTGCTTGATGAAGCTAAAATACAATTAGATAATATGCTTAAAGATTCATTTGAGAATTTAGAAAATAAATTCAATGAATCTAAGACTGTTATTGATGAATATTTGAAAGAACATTCAGATAAATTAGAGTCTCAAGTATCTGATAAGATAAATGTATTAGATGAAGTTAAAACAGAATTAGATAATATGGTTAAAGATTCATTTGAAAATTTAGAAAATAGATTGAATGAATCTAAGACTGTTATTGATGAGTATTTGAAAGAACATTCAGATAAATTGGAGTCTCAAGTATCTGATAAGATGAATGTATTAGATGAAGTTAAAACAGAATTAGATAATATGGTTAAAGATTCATTCGAGAATTTAGAAAATAAATTCAATGAATCAATATCTAAGTTCGAAGATACAGCAAATCAAAGAATGTCTGATACTATAGAATCTTTAGAGAAAAAAGTAGATGAAGTAGTTTATGGAGAAAATTATATATACAAAATAGAAGATAAGGTTAAAGATTTCTATGGAAGAATAGATACTAAATTGCTTAGTGTTGAAGATAAATATGATATATTAGAGAAAAAAATATATGAATTGGAAAATAATCATTATTTAGACAGACTTGAAGATAAGATAAAAGATTTACATGAAAAAATAGATTCAAGAATATCAAATGTTAATGAAAGATATGATTCTTTAAGAAAATCTTTTGATGATAAACTTGTTAATATTGAGAGTGTTGTATTAAATAATGAACAGCTTCAAAAATTGAGAGATGATTTCATTACTTTCAAAGATGATGTATTAAAAGCGAATAGAGAGGATATACCTTCTATATTTGAAAAAGAAAGAGAAAAATTTGAAGAGTTATTTAATACATTTACAAATGATATCTTGGAAAAATTTGAAAGCTCTAATTCTGATTTAGAAGAGTTCAAAAATGCCATAATTGATGAAAAGAATTCTATATTGGAAAATATGGAAACAATTAGGTATGAATTGGATGAACTTAAAAATAATGATATTTTAGAGGCTTTAGAGGAAGAGAAAAACAGATTAGATGAAACATTTAATTCATTCAAAGAAGATTTTGAAAGACTTTATGATTTAGAAAATGAAGTTTATACATTAAAAAGTAATTTAGATGGAGTTGATGTTTCTCTAAGAAATGATGTTGACAAATTATTTGAAGAGTTATCTGAATTTAAATATAATTTAGAAGATAAGTTGGATACACTTGAAGATAATACAGTTTCAAGAGACTTATTTGATGATGACAGAGAAAAATTATACTCTTTATACGATGAATTAGAAGCAGGAAATAAAGACTTTAAGGAATTAGTAGATAAGAGAGTTTCTCATTTTGAAGATACTTGGGCTGATCCTAATAAGGTGTTAAAACTTTATGAAAATGCTATAAGACCGGAAGTTGATAAATTTAAATCTGATCTTCTTTCTAATATTCAAAGTAAAGTTGATGATATAGAAAGCAACTTGTCTGTTTGGAAAGATGATAATTTATCTATTCTGTTGAATCAATTAAAAGAAGCTAGAGAAAACATTGATAGCTTTATAGAAAGTTCTAAAGATAAAAAGAATGGTATTATAGCTAAAATGATAGCTTCTATTAAAGAGGAAATACTTGGAAAAGAAAGTGAAATAAATACTCGTCTTGAGGAAAAATTATTCTCTGTTAATGACAGACTTTCTGATTTAGAAGATAGATTGACAGCTGATGTTAATAGATTTAATAATATGATAGCTGATGCTGTTAATAAATATGAAGAGGAAGTAAAATACATAGAATCCTATAGATTAGAAGAGAAGGAATCTGTAATAAAAAGTTTAGAGAATATAGGCAGAAATATAGTATATAATTATGAAAATTATTCTAAAATGCTTGATTCTGTTTATGAAAGCAACAGAGATGCATTGGATGAATATTCAAACAACTTGAAAATAGAAATAGAGAAAGCAAGGGTTGATACTAATAAGAGCTATATAGATAATTATCTAAACGAATATTCTTCTAAAATTGATGCTGATATAAAAGAAAGACTTGAAGAGCTTGAGAAAAATAAATATAACTTGGATATAATGATAAATGATTCATTCAATAATTTGAATCAAAGCATAACAAATGCTGTATCTAAGATGATAGAAGAGTCTGATTCTAAATTCAGAGATATTGTAGATAGCTTGGAATCTCAGATTAATGATTTAATAGCTAATAAAGAAGGTGAAATTGTTTCAAGAATAACATCTTATGAAACAGAACTTAAGAATAAACAGGCAGCTTCATTTGATGATATAAGAAATGAATTATTAGGTTTATATGATTCATTTAGAGAAAATGTAGATGCTGATGGTTTGGCAGATATTTCTAACAGACTTAATTCTATAGAAAGTTCTTTAGAAGAAGTAAATACTCAGTTAGAAAATAAAGCTAAGAATATTTTTGATAGAATAGATTTAGATAAAGAAGAACTTAATAATTCTATATCTAAGTTATCATCAGAATTTGAAGATTTCAAATCTAATATAGATGAAAGATTCAAATCTCAAGTAAGTGATTTTATATCTAATAATGAACATATATTATCATTGTTTGGGGAATACAGCGATAAAATATCTTCTGTAACAAATATATTAGAGGATATAGAAAATGTTAAATTATCCCTTATAGAAGAAATAAATAAAGTAAAAGAAGAGATAGATGATAAGTATTTGAGTATTACCAAAGATTTTGATAAGTCAATAGATGAGATAAAAGATGCTGTATTAGATAGAAATAATATAATGCAATATCATATTAATGAAAAAGAATTGCTTTTGAAAGAGATTGAAGAATTAAAAACTTCTTTTGCATTATTAAAAGATGATATATTAAATTCTGCTTCTGAAAATGTATCTAATCTTATTGATAATGAAAAATCTCATTTACAATCTGCTATAGATGATGTGTTAGAGACATTGTCAGCTAAAATAAATAATAATGAAGATGGTTTATCTCATTTAGAATCTTCTTTATTAGAATATAAGTCAATGATATTTGATAGAATAGATGAATTTAAAGATGAAATTGCTTCTATTAGAGATAATCATAATTATGATGATTTGATTAAGGAAAGAGACAGATTAGAAGAGTCATTTAATAATCTTAGAGAGGATTTCTCTAAAATAGAAGATTTAGAAAATGATATAACTTCTATAAAAGATAAGTTTAAAGATGTTGATACAAGTTTAAATGATGAGGTTATAAGACTTTCTGAAGAGTTAGAAGAGTTCAAGAATACATTTAACAGTATGAATGATTCTAATGATGATACTGTAACTCAGGAAGCTATATTAGATATATATAATGACTTTAAAGATTTGAATGAAAGTTTTGAATTATTTAAAGGAACAGTTATACCTCAGTTATCTCATTTAAATAAATTAGAAGATAAGATAAATGATAGTAAGAATGATATTTATAAAGAGATAAGTAACTTGATGAATTCTTTACCTAATTCTTATGCTAATAAAGATGAGATTATTAAATTAGAAAATAAATTAGATCATATATTTAATAATTTCAACGACAGTATAATATCTATTAAGGATGATTTAACATCCAGCATAGAAAATGATACAAAAGAATTCAAAGACAGACTTGAAAAACGTGTGGAATTCTTTGAGGATACTTGGTCTAAAGAGGATAAATTTACAGAACTATACGGAGATACTATCGCTGAAAGCTTCGGAATATTAAAACAGGAATTAGAATCTCAATTTAATGATTCATTCATAGAGTTTAAAAACAAAATTGATTCTATGGAGAAAGATTTAAATTCTTGGAAAGATGTAAATCTTGATTCTATCAATGATACTTTAGAAAAAGCTAAAGAATCTATAATAGATAATTCAAATTATTCTGATATTATCTCTATGATAGAAGCTTTAAAAGAAGATATAACTAATAAAGAATTAGAACTTGATTCTAAGTTAGAGGAAGAAATAGCTAATATTTCAATACATCTTAATACTTTTGAAGATAGAATAAAAGATGTGGAAAGCGGTCATAGTTCTTTAAGTTCTGATATTGCTAGATATAAAGACAAATTGGATTCTATATTAAATGATTATGAAGATAAAGTTAAATCTAAAGTTATTAATCTTCATGATGCATTAAAAACTGAAGAAAAACAAACTTTAGGATATATAGAGGATAATATTAATTCTATTAAAGATGATATAGACAGTTCTAATAAAGGTGTTGATGTAAAAATAAAAGCATTAGAATCTTATATAAGTAAGATAAATAATGAACTCAATACTAATACATTAAAACTTTCTAATGAATTGGCTAAAGATAAGAGAGAGCTTCTTGATACTATAGATGAATTAAAGAAAGAAGTTTATGATAGAATATCAAAAGAGGTATCTCAAAAAGACTTGCAGCTTATAAATGACTTTGAAGAGTTTAAGAATAAGATAATTAACTCTGTTCCAAATATAGATGAGATTGCAGATTTATTTGTGGCTGAAAAAGCAGAAAGAGATAATGAATTTGAAGAGTTCAAAAATGAGCTATTTAATAATCAAGTAGATAACAAGAATTTTGCTAAAATGTTTGAAGAAGAAAAAGCAAAATTGATAGAAGAGTTAGATCATTTCAAATCTGCAGTTAGAGTTGAATATATATCTGCTGAAGAAAAATTTAATGCTGTTAAGAAAGATTATTTAGATAATTTGAATAATCTTTTAGATACAGAGAAAGCTAACTTACAATCTTCATTTGATGAGATAAGAAAAGAAATAGCTAATTTGAAAGATGAGTCTTTATCTAAAGAGGAAATAGAAAAACTTATAGAAAATTATAAAGAGAACATAAGCACTTCTATAGAGAATACAAAAGAAGAAGTTGCAGAAAATGTTGAAGCTGGAAAAGTTAATTCTTCTTATGTAGAAAAATTGATAGAAGATGAGAGAGCTAGAGTTAATGAGGCTTTAGAATCATTTAAGAAAAATATAGAAGAGAATTACTCTACTATAGATGCTGTTGCCGAAGTATTATCTAAGGAGCAGGAATCTGTTGAAAATAAACTCTTAGAGATGAAAGAGGAAATTCTAAGAGATATGCCTACTATAGAGAATGTGGGACAAATATTCTTAGAGGAAAAAGAAACTCTTAAAGATGAGTTAAAAGAAGAGTTTGTATCTTTGAGAGATGAGATATTAGGTTCTGTACCTACTAATAATGATTTGGCAAATATGGCACAGCAGTATAGTGCTAGAATTAAAGATGATTTCCAAATTTTAGAGCAGGATTTCTCAGAAAGTATTAAGAGATATAAAGAGAATATATCCGGAGAAATGGCAGAATTCAGAAATGAATTCAATGACAGAATGGTAAATATCAAAGAATTAGCCGAGATTTTACAAGCTGAAAGAAACAGATTAATGGCTGAAATAGATGATATTAAACTTAAATATGAATCAGGAAGCATATATTCTGATGAGGCTTTAAATTCTATTGAGGGTGATAAAAACAGACTTATAAATGAGTTTATGAACTTTAGAAAATCTATAGTAGAACTCATAAAAGAACAAGATGAAACTATGAGCAGATTTAATCAGGAAAAAATAAATATGCTTGATAGTATAGAAGCTCTTAATAATAGAATCTCATTTGATATGATAAATAGAGATGAAGTTGTTTCTATGATTGAAGATGAGAGAAGACAGATAGTAGAAATGTTTGAAAGCATACAAAACGATTCTATGGATACAGATTTAAGATATCTTACAGATTCATTTAGAGATGATATAATAAAAGTATTCGAAGAATCTAATGATGAGTTTAGAAAACGCATTGAAGCTAGAATAGAACATTTTGAAGATGCTTATGCTTCTGCTGATAGAATAAAAGAATTCTATAAAGATGCTATAGTTTCTGAAGTTGATAGCTTAAGAAATGAAGCTGTTAATATGCTTTTAGATATCAATAAAAAAGTAGAGAGTACAAAAGGAGAAATAGAAGAATTAGAAAATAATAAAGTTAAAGGCATAATAAGTAGAATAGATGATGCAGAAAATGATATTAATTCTTTGGTTAATACTATAAAAGCTAATATAAAAGAGCAGGAAAATGAACTTAGAATGTTAAGTCAGTCTCAGAAACATATATCTCAAGAGGTAGAAACTGTACGCAGAGAAAGAGAAGCCTTAATGGATATGGTTAAAAATTCTGATATTAACATACGTAATAAAATTGACAGCTTGACAAGTGCTGTTGTTGAAGCTGCTAATATTGCTGCTAATAAAATAGCTGAGAAAGAAGCTGCATTCAGCAGTAAAGTAAAAGAAGCTGAAGAATATATAGATTCATTAGAAAATAGAATAATATCTGAAAATAATAGTACTTTAGGTAAAGCTAAAGAATCTATTGATAACTTGGTTTCTTCATTTAATGAATCTGTAGTAAGAGAAACAGAGAATTTAACTCCTCATATAATGGTTACTGTACAAAACTTCATAAATAATGAAATGAAGAAGTTTGAAAAGTTCTCAGATGTTAGAAGTGCTATAGAAGGTATTGAAAATGATATTAATGATAAAATTACTAATGCCTTCAATAATATGAATAAAGAGCTTGAGGATAATATAAGCAGCTTTAAAAAGAAAATAGATACATACCAAGAAGAATTTATGAGCGAATTGAAAATGTCTATTGGTGTAGAGGGTGAAAAGGCTATTGATGAAATAAAATCAATGCATGAAGAAGAGGTTGCTAAGTTAAAAGAGATGTACTTAACTACCGAGAAATTCTATACTAACAGACAAGAGAAAAATCATGAAGATTTCTCAAAATTATTTGAAGAAGCTTATAAAGAATATAATGATAAGATAGAAGCATTATATGCTGAATTGGATGATACTAAAATTCAAATAAGTACTTCTGTTGAAGATGTAGTTGCTGATTTGAAACAGGCTTTGAGTATAAAAGATGAATTTATTGCTTCCGTAGAAAATAATAAAGAAAAGCTTGAAGAAGTTGAAGAGCAAATGAATAATTTACAGAATGAGTTTACTCCTTCTATAGAGAGATTAAAAAATATTATAGAAGAGAAGGCTTTGGAATTACAAGATAAGATAGATATATATTCTGAAGATATAGAAGCTCAAGGTGAAAAATTCAATGCTAGATTAGAAGAATTATCTGTGGCTGCAAAATCTACAATAGAAAATAAAGTTGTAGAGTTTGATACTATAATAGATAATGTTTCAAGCAAAATGAATGATCTATTGGAAGAAAAGAATTCTGAATTTGAGGCTTTGAAAGCTCATTATGAAGGACTTTCTGAATCATTGACAGCGTTAAAAGATACTATATCTGAAGCTATTAATGTTAGAATTGCTGAAGCAAATAATATTATAGAAGAGAATGTTCAAACTATAGAAGAAGCAGCAAATGAAAAATATGAGAAATATATTGCTAGACTTAATTCTAATTTAGAGCAGACATTATCTCTTCTTATGAATGATGCTAGAGAACATATACATGCTGCTAAAGAGGAAATAATAAAATCTCATAACGATAATTTAGATGAGTACGATCAAAGAATTACCAGCATGAAAGATATTGTTTCTGCATTAGAAGAGGATGTTGCTAAATATTCAAGTGAGATAGATGCTAGACTTGAGAGCATTAATTTAAGTTATGATGAAAAAACAAATGTTATACTTAAAGATTTTGATAATAGAACAGAGGATTTGAAATTAAAATTAAATGATGCTGTTGAATCTATTGATAAAATGCTTGAAGTGAAAACTAATGATATCTCTTTAGAATATGATACTGTTAAGGCAAAAATAGATGATATAGGTTCAAGTATTGAAAAATATATGAATACTGTAAAAGTATTTGATAATGCTAAAGAAGTTGCAGATTCTATAAAAGATGATGTTCAAAAATTAAATGGTTTAGTTGAAGAGACTAAGGCTACAACAGCTGATATGACTAAAACTATATCTGAGTTTGAAAACTTGAAGAAAATGCATAATGAAATATTAGAGTATGCTAAAAATATCAAGAAAGAAAAAGGCAGCTTGAAAGATACTCAAGATAAAGTAAATATGCTTATGGAAATGTCAAGTGATATTCAAGATAGATTTGTTCAAATAGCAGAAAATAATACTATGCTTGAACATACAGAAGAAGGCATACAGGTTGTTATTGATATAGCATCTCAAATAGAGAATAAACTTTCATTCATTAAAGATAAGGAAGAATATGCTGATGATATATTAGAACAGATAAGAAAGGCAGAGATAGAAACAGAAACCATACTTGAGAGAGTTGATAGTATAAAAGCTATTATGGTTGATGTAGAAGATACTAGAAAGAACTTCATGGATAAGGTTTACTCTTTAGAGAGAGATATGGCTAAAATAGAGAAAAATGATAAGAAAGTTCAATTGTTTATCTCTAAGTTAGAAGAACTTAATGTTATCATAGAAGTTATACAGAATCAGAGAGAAAATCTCACACGCATGAAGAATCAATATGATGACTATGATAAGAATATAGTTAAGAATCTAGAAAGAGCTGAATATTTTGTTAGATATTTAGAAACTTTACTTGATAATGCTGATAAATATATGTCAGACAATGGAGCTAAAGGGACTGCTAAGAAAGCATCTAAAGTAGACACTAAGAAAGAAGAGTTTATAATTAAGATGTATCAGCAAGGATGGAAGCTGGAAGAAATAGTTAAGAATACTTCATATTCAAGAGATGAGGTAGAAAAAACTATAAAAGCTTGGAAAAATAAGCAGTCAAGATTATAATTGAGACAAGTGGGATATAGTATATAAAGATAGAGGCTATGACTTGAAAAAGTTATAGCCTCTATTGATATGTATGAAAATATTTTGAAAATATATTATTCTGATAAGCTTTATATTAATTTATTAAATATGTCTTATACCCCCTAGCCTTTTGTATTTACGGTTTTAATTATCAAAATAATTATATTATACAATTAAATATAAAAAGAACTGATATTAGTAATAAAAGATTATTAACCATATTGATATGTATATAAAAAATACATGTAATATCATAATTAAAAATGGATTATTGAAATAAGTATATACATTAATTTTTTTAATATATATCGTAACCTTTTATCTTGATGTTTTAATTATGGTTAATTATTTATTATAGATTATTATTATTTATGTATGCTTTAGTCTGAACATTATATGTTTTTTAAATTCCCCACCACTGAGAAGCATCTGCTTGATAAGCCCATTGATAAGCGGTGGAAGAAGTTATCCATATTTTAGCTAATCCATTTCCGCCATTCTGTTTAAATATATATAGTCCATTAACAGAGTATACAGCATCAGTATCAAAAGCAGCATCATTATTATTAGTAACAATAACTACAGCATTAAAATTAGTCTGATATCCAAAATATTGAACACCCCATCCTACAGAAGCTGTAACTGTTCCTCCTGCTATGTTGCCAACATTATTTCCATTAGCAGTTAGTGCATTTCCATTACCCGTACCTTCTGGTCTAGGAACTACAGGAAGTATTGTACTTATTGGGGTTTCTATATATTTTTTATCTACTAGATCATTAGTTCCATAAGCAGAAACAGCTATGTAATACAATGTTCCATTAGCAAATGTGTATGTGGGGATTTGTATTACAAAATTAGTTCTAGTATGATTTGAACCAGCTATAGTAGGATATCCTCCGGATGCATTTTTTATTGCATCTGCAGGCTG
>NZ_CALXRN010000247.1 GCF_944390595.1 uncultured Brachyspira sp.
TCTGCATTCATTGACATTATCTTATTATTCAAGTCTTCAAGATAATCTGCAAATTTTGTCTCTGTTTCTGATTTGATATTATCCAATTCTTCTCTCAAATCTGAAGCATATAAACTTCTGATTTTATTACTGTCTGACCAAGTATCTTCAAAATAATCCATGCGTTTTTCTAATCTGTGTCTAAACTCAAAATGATCTTTTTTGAAGTTATTGAATAAGTCATTAATATTTTGTACTTCTTCTTTAAATAGGCTCTCTATATTATCACTTTTACCTAATACATGATATAGATTTTCTTTTATAGAAGATAATCTATTTTCCATCTCTTCTTTTTCTTTAAGTATGCTGTCTTCTAATTCTGAAGATCTATTGATAGCTTCTTTAATAGAATTAATATCGCTATTTAATAATTCTACATTTTTATCTATATCTTCTTTTACTTTACCTTCAAACTCTTCGAATTTATCAGACAATATATCAACATAGTTCATATTGCTTTTTAATTCATTCAAGCTATTCTCTAAATCTTCTAATTTAGAAAAATCATTTTTTAATGAATTGAAAGAATCTTCTAAAGCCTGTCTCTCTAATACTAATTGGGAAACTATATCATCTTCTTTTAAATTATCTATTTCTTCACTCAAGTTTTCTATTTTTTCTAATAATAATGATTTATCTTCTGACATTAAATCTTTCAAATAATTTACATCATTCTCTGAATTATTCACCATATCTAATGTCTCTTCAAAATCAGTAGTCAATTCTTTATACTTATTTCTTACATCTGAAATTTCTGAATCTAATTTTGAATTTAGATTATATATCTCATTATCTATCTTAGAATTGATAGAACTTAAATGAATTTCTAATTCTGCTATATATTCTTTATAATCGAATAATCTTTTTGATGCTTCTTGTTCAAATTGAGAAACTACATCATTTATCTTATTATTTGATTCCTCATCAAATTTTAATATAGCATTATTCAAATTATCATTCAATGTATTGAATGAATCTTTTATCATATCATCAAGCTGAGTTTTAGTGTCATCTAGTATAGTCATTTTCTCAGCTATTTTTTCATCCAACTTGTTAGAATATTCTTTTAAATACTCATCTATATAATTTTTCTCATTAGATAAATGCTTCTGCTCTGATTCTTCTCTTGCTTTTTCTATTTCTGATTTTATCTTATTAGTATAATCAGATAAAGAAGATAATGAATCTTTATACGCTGAATTAATTAATTTTGAATAATAATCATAGCCTGATTGTATATCTTCTAATAATTTGCTGCCTTCTTCTGCTCTATGATGTTCTATATTTTTTATCTCTTCATCATATTTAGATACAGCTTTATTAATTAAATCGCGTACTTCTTCTAAGCCTCTAGCCATATCATCTGATACTTTAGAATCTACATCAGATAATCTATTTTCTATATCTTCTATTTTAGAATCTATTTTCTCATAAATAGAATTCTCTTTTTCTTCTATCTTAGAAAGTATATCTGATAATATCTCTTCTTTCTTATCTTCTGATGTTTCTAAATAGCTAGTGATACTATTTTTAGCTTCTTCCAATTGTGATAACAACTCATTAATATGACCGTCTTTCCAGCTGGATATATCTGCATTCATTGACATTATCTTATTATTCAAGTCTTCAAGATAATCTGCAAACTTTAATTCTGTTTCTTTTTGAACTTCCTCTAATTCACTTCTCATCTCAGCAGCATATATATCTCTAATTTTAGAACTATCTGACCAAGTATCTTCAAAATAATCTATACGCTTTTCTAATCTGTCTTTGAACTCTGCATTATCTGTTTTAAAGTTATTGAATAATTCTTCTAATTTATTCACTTCTTCTGTGAATAAATTTTCCATACTTTCATTCTTACCTAAGACATTAGATAAATTTTCCCTTATAGAAGATAATTTATTTTCTAACTCTTCTTTTTCTTTAAGTATACTCTCTTCTAATTCTAATGATTTACTTATAGTATTTCTAATAGAATCAATATCATTATTCAATGACTCAATATTATAATTAATATTTTTTTCTATATCTTCTTTTAAACTATTCTCCAAACCTTCTAATTTAGCAAAGTCATTCTTTAATGAATTTAATGAATCTTCCAATGCCTGCTTCTCTAATACCAATTTGGAAACCGTATCATCTTCTTTTAAATTATCAACTTCGGCTCTTAATCCGTCAATTTTTTCTAATAATGATAATTTATCATCAGACATTAAATCTTTCAAATAATTGATATCGCTCTCTGAAGTATTAACTCTATCTAATAAATCATTGAAAGTTCTATCTATCTTCTCTTTTTCTTCTTCAAATAGGGCAGGGATGTCCTCTTTAGCAGCAACTAATATTTCCTCTTTGAAGCTTTCAAAGTCATTTTTTAACTCATCTATTTTTGAAGCTAATAATTCTTTCTCTGAAGTTTGAAGTTCTATTAATTCATCTCTATCTAATATAGAACTTTTTACTACATCTAAAGCATCTTCAAAATCTATAGTTAAATTTTTATATTTATTCTTAATATCTGACATTTCTGAGTCTAATTTTGAATTTAGACTATATATCTCATTATCTATCTTAGAATTGATAGAATTAAGATGAGTTTCTAACTCAGACATATATTCTTTATAATCGAATAACTTATCAGATGCTTCTATTTCTAATCTTGAAACAGCTTCATTTATTCTAGTATCTGCATTTTCATTAAATTTAGCTATAGCATCATTCAAGTTATCATTTAATATATTGAATGAATCTTTTATCATATCATCAAGCTGGGTTTTAGTATCATTTAAGACATTAATTCTCTCAGCCATTTTTTTATCCAATTTATTAGAATATTCTTGTAAATACTCATCTATATAGTTTTTCTCATTAGTTACATGTTTCTGTTCTGATTCTTCTCTAGCTTTTTCTATCTCTTCTTTTATTCTATTAGTATAGTCTGATAAAGAAGCTAATGAATCTTTATATGTAGAATTAATTAAATTAGAATAATAATCATAGCCTGATTGTATATCTTCTAATAATTTGCTGCCTTCTTCTGTTCTAAGATGTTCTATATTCTTTATCTCTTCATCATATTTAGATACAGCTTTATTGATTATATCATGTACTTCTTCTAATCCTCTAGCTATGTCATCTGATACTTTAGAATCTACATCAGATAATCTATTTTCCATATCTTCTATCTTAGAATCTATATTCTCATAAATAGAGTTCTCTTTTTCTTCTATTTTAGAAAGTATATCTGATAATATCTCTTCTTTCTTATCTTCTGATGATTCTAAATAGTTATTGATACTATTTTTAGCTTCTTCCAACTGAGATAATAATTCGTTAATATGACCATCTTTCCAGCTGGATATATCTGTATTTATATTTTCTAGTTCTGCTTTAAAATCAGATATCTGTTCTTCTTTCCAATTAGATAGATCACTGCTTATAGATTCCACTTTATTATTGAAATCATTGAAATAATTATCTAATTTTATTTCTGTTTCATATTTGATACTGTCTAATTCTTCTCTTAAATCTGAGGCATATAATGCTCTAATTCTGTCGCTGTCAGACCATATATCCTCAAAATAATCCATGCGTTTTTCTAATCTATTTCTGAACTCTATATTATCTGTTCTAAAATCACCAAAAAGTTCATTTATTTTTTTAACTTCTTCTTTGAAGAGCCCTTCCATATTTTCATTGCTGCCTAAAACATTAGATAAATTTTCTTTTATAGAAGATAATTTATTTTCTAACTCTTCTTTTTCTCTAAGTATATTATTTTCCAATTCTGATGATTTATTTATAGAATCTTTTATATTACTCTTGATACCGTCAATATCTTCTGTTATTACAGAATATTTGTTTTCAAATTTATCATATAATTTTTTAACATCTTCTTCAACATCATCTTTTAATTGATAAAGTGTATCTTCTAATTCACCTAATTTAGAAAAATCAGATTTTATATTGTTGAAAGAATCTTCTAATGACTGCTTTTCAAATACTAATTGAGCTATAGTATTATCTTTTACAGAACTTATTTCTGATTTTAGATCATCTATCTTTTCCAAGATAATAGATTTATTTTCAGATATTATATCTTTAACTTCATCTATATCATTTTCAGAACTGTTTACTCTCTCTAAAATATTATTGCTAAATTCTTCAAATGATTTCTCTATTTTTTCTTTTTCTTTTTCAAATAGGGCAGGGATGTCCTCTTCATTTGATTTTAACAATTCATCTCTAAAAGAAGCAAATTCTGTTTTTAATGAATCCATCTGTTCTGATAACAATTCTTTCTCTGAATTTTGAAGCTCAATCAATTCATCTCTTTCAAGTAAAGAACCTTTTATCATATCCAATGCTTCTTCAAAATCTGTACTTAAATTTTTGTACTGAGATTTAACACCAGATATTTCAGTGTCTAATTTAGAAGAAATATTATAAAGCTCATTATCTATTTTTACACTGATAGCTCTTAACTGATCCTCTAATTCAGCCATATATTTCTGTTCATTGAATAATCTAGCAGCAGCTTCTCTCTCTAATCTTTCAATAGCAGAATTTACTCTATTGTTAGCATCTTCATTAAATCTATTAACTGCATCATTCAAATTAGAATTCAATGCATTGAATGATTCTTTTACCATATCATCCAATTGAACTTTGCTTTCACTTAATATATTTAATTTATCATTAACCTGCTCTTCAAGTTTAGAAGAATAATCTTTTAAATACTCATCTATATAATTTTTCTCATTAGTTACATGCTTCTGTTCTGATTCTTCTCTAGCTCTCTCTATTTCAGTTTTTATATTATCAAGATGAGTTTCTAATTCAGCAACAGCATCTTCATAAATCTTATCTATCATCAATGAATATTCTTCATAATCTTCACGTATGCTGTTTCCTAAATCTTCAATATCAGAAATAAGCTCTTCTGTTTCATTTGCTCTATGATGTTCTATTCTCTTTATTTCTTCATTATACTTTTCTACAGATTCATTTATTCTATTATGTATATCCTCTAAACTATTTCCTATAGCAGTATTTAATTTTTCATCTATAGTAGAAAGTTTATTTTCTGCTTCTAATATTCTTTCATCTATGCGTAAATAAATTTCATTTTCTTTATTCTCTATAGTGCTTAGCATATCAATAAGGAATTGATTCTTTTTGCCTTCTGAACCATCTATAAAGCTTTCTATACCTTTTTTAGCTTCATCTAATTGAGCAAGCAAGTCATTCAAATTGCCTTTTTTCCAATCATATATTTCCTTCTCTATTTGATCCATTTGATTTTTCAACTGTGCTATATGATTGTCAAATTTAACATCAGCTTCTTTTCTTATATTCTCAACTTCTTCTCTAATGTCTGCCGCATATATACTTTTTATTCTAGTATTATCAGACCACATATCTTCAAAATAAGATATACGTTTTTCAAGTCTGTCTTTAAATTCTTCATTATTTGAAGCTAAATTATTAAATATAGAATCTAATCTATCTTTTTCATTGTCTAACATTTCTTTGATTTCATTTTTATTCAATAAGTTAGACATATTATTTTTAATATTATCTATAGCAGAATCTATAGTATTTCTTTCTCTTGTTATTCTATCTTCTATAATAGAAGTTTTATTTATTGAATCTAATAAATTTTCTCTTACAGTATCAAAGTTTCTATTAAGAGTTTCTAAATCTCTGTATATACTGTCAGAATCTTTTTCTATTTTTTCCTCTAAATTTTCTTTTAATCCTTTTAATTTTTCAGACAAATCTTTAACATCATCTTTTAATCCGGAATCTATACCTTCCATTCTGTTTTTAAGATTAATGAAGTCATTTTCCAAATCTATAATTTTTCCGAAATCTTCTTTCAATATATTTAAAGAGTTCTCTAGTACTGCTTTCTCTTCAGATAAAACTTCAACTGTATTATCATCTTTTATAGCATCAACATCGCTTCTTAAAAGTTCTACCTGAGATATTAAATGATTTCTCTCTTCAGATAAAATATCTTTGATATAGTGTATATCGCTTTCACTATCAGCAAGTCTCATAAGAAGATTCTTACTAAACTCATCAAACATATTCTCTATTTTTTCTTTCTCTTCATCAAAAAGAGCAGGTATTTCAATTTCATTTGTTCTCAATACCTGATCTTTGAATAATTCAAATTCTTCTTTTAAATCATCTATTTGATTCTTTAATAATTCTTTCTCACTGTTTTGAAGCTCTATTAATTCTTCTCTTTCAATTATAGAAGATTTAATATCATCTATTATATCATTAAATTCTTTCTTATCGTCTAATATTCTTGATTTTAAATCTTCTATTTCATTAGATAATATTTCTTTAACATTATCTATTACATCAGCAATATCTTTTACCTGCTCTAATCTGTCATTATGTTCATCTAATATAGCAAGTACATTTTCATTATTAGAAATTAATTTATCTGCCTGATCTCTCAATCTATCATCAACATTATCTTTTAATGATATAAACTCATTTCTTAAATCTTCTAATGTTAATCCTATACTATCCCTAACTTCCAATGCAGTATCAGATATAACTTTTTCAGCATGCTCTTTTATATTCTCTATAGACTTTAAAGCTTTCTCTTCACTATCTCTTCTTATGTTAGCTAAGATATAAGAAAATCCTTTATATAAAGTATTAAATGAGTCATTCAAATTTGCATTTAAATTATTAACTTCCTTATCTATTTTTGAAGATGTTCTGCTTAAATATTCATCTATATAATTAGCTTCATTATTAAGATGTTTAGCTTCAGATTCCTCTCTTGCAGCTTCAATCTCATTTTTTAATTCTTCTGCATAGTTATTTAAAGAAGATTTCTCATTATTATAAAGCTCTTCAAGCATGTTAGTATACTGCTCATAATCTCTTCTTATTCCAGCACCAATGCTTTCGATATCTTCTATTATACTTCTATTCTCTTCAAGTCTGTAAGTTTCTATATCTTTTATTTCTTCTTTATACTTGTTTATAGCAGAATCAATTAATGTTCTGAGTTCATCTAATTTCTTTAAAGTATCCTCTTCTACATTATCAAATATATTTTCACATTTTTTATCAAGTAATTTCTTTTTCTCTTCTATGTAAGAATCAATAACTCCTGTTTTTTCATCAATAACTGACTGCATATTATTAGCATTATCAATGATTTGACTTATTCTCTCTCCTAAATTCTCTATACGCATTTTATATTCATCAGTCATTAAAGAAGCATGATGTTTTAATTCTTCATAATCATCTTTTAAATCATTAGAATATTTTTCAAGCATAGCATGATATTCAGAACTTATAGCATTTAAATCTGCTCTTCTTTCATCAAGAACGCTGTCTATTCTTTTTCCTAAAGAATTATATTTGTCTTCAATATCAGACATTAATTCTTTTTCTTTATCTTCTGCATTTTCATAAACTTTATTTATAGTGCGTTCAAAAGCATCTTTTCCGCTTTCAACTCTATGCATGATATCTTCTATTTCATCTTTTATTTTATTCATGCTGTCTCTTTTTTCATTTAAAAGAATATCAAAAGAGTCTGTAGCCTGACGAAGCTCATTATGAAGCATATCAACTACTTCATTTTTATTTTTATCATTGATTTTTATATTCTCATCTATAACATCATCTATTTTATTTTTAAACTCATCCAAAGAGTTTTCCATGTTATTTAACATTGCTTCATGTCTTTTTTCACTTTCATCAACCTGATTAAGTACAGAATCAATGCTGTCTGTTATAGCTTTCATTTTTGTTTGTTCATAATTATCTAAAACATCTTTTAAATGTTTTTTCAAGCTGTCTATATAAGCTTCACTATATTCAGATAATTCTTTTTTGATATCATCTATTTTATCTTCAGCATCTTTCATTCCAGTATCTAATCTTTCATTAGCTCTGCTTACTAAACCATTTATCTCAGTAGATGATTTCTCTAATATTTCTAAACGTTTCTCTATATTTTCTTTTATATTAGTTTCTGTCTCTTTGCTTAAAGTATCTATATCAGAAGAAGCTCTGTCATACTGTTCTTTCAAGCTTGACAATTTCTCATCCATAGCACCTAAATCATGAGCTGTATTTTTTATATAATTATCTATATTATCTTCTAACTCAGTTTTTATAGTGCTGAATAAAGTATCAAGTTCTCTAACTTTATCATTAGCCTGAGTTTCTAAATCTTTATATAAATATTCTTTCTGCAAGCTTAAAGAATCTAATATTTCTTCCTGTTTGTTATTAAGTATAGATATTATTTCAGAAGTTTGATAATGAGTTTCATCTATTTTATCTTTCAATAGATTAGTTTCCATTTCAACATCATTTCTAAGCTCATTAATTTCAGCTATTAAAGAACTTCTAGCATTATCTATAGAATATTCCATATCATCCTGAGCTCTTGCCAATATATCATCTTTTAACTTATTGATATCATTAACTATATCATCAAATCTGCTCTCTGCTTTAAGCATAGTTTCTTCGCTCATACCGTCTATAGATATAATTAAATCATTAAGTTCTTTAGTTTTATTTCTGTAAAGTGTTATAACTCCGTCATCTTCGTTCTCAAGTATATTTCTTATATGATTAGAGAAATTTTCAACTTCAGCTATAAATCTGATGTTTATATCATCTTTTAATGATGTAAATTCATCTTCTAATTGATGTGCTTTTTGAGCATAATCCTGACTTATATAATCAGCCTTATCTTTTATGTCATCTATAGACTTCTCCAAAGAATGTGCTTTCTGTTCTATAGAGTCTAAGAACTCCTCTCTATCCTGAGTTATTTTTTCAAGACCTTCTTTTAGAGTAGAGTAGAGCATCTCTTTTGTTTTTTCCATTTCATCTTTAAACTCTAATACGCTTGATTCTGTTATAGAGTTCAATCTGTCATGTATAGTATCTCTTAAATTATTTAATTCTGCTTCTAATCCGTCTTTAGATTGGCTTAAAGTCTCATAACGGTTTTCTATATCTCTAGATTTAACATCTATTTCATCTGCAAATGATGAATATTTATTAATAAGCTCATCTCTTCCTTTCTCAAATAGTTCCGCCAACTGCTCTATATTATGACGTGCTGTTCTTTCAGCAAGCTGAGTAAGCTGATTTGTAAATAATTCCTCTTTTTTAGCAACATGCTGCTTAAATTCTTCAGTAAGAGCAGAAATTTTTTCTTTTTCCTGCTCAGCCATAGTACTGTAATGAGCATCGCGTGCTAAGAGATTGGTAGTAAGGGCATCAAATCTCTTATAAAGCTCACTTTCAAACTCATTTAATTTAGAATTATAAGATTCTATAAGTTTATCCTGTATAGAACTGACATTTTTTTCTAATTCTGTCATTTTGGCTTTAACATCAGATATTCTTTTATATGTTTTTTCTATAGTATTACGCTCTTTTAAAACAGTATCTACTTTATTAAGTATCTCAAGATATGCTTCTTCAAGAGAATCAACCTGTTCCTGATACTGTGAAACTGCGGCTTTATAATCTTTGTAAGATTCTATTCTTTTGTTTAGTTTAGCTAGATCTTCTTCCATAGATTTGCTTATAAATCCGGCTTTTTTAACGGCTATTTCCAAATCTATGGCATTATCTCTAACTTCAGATATTTTTTCTTCGACTATTCCCTCAATAGCGGCTTTTTCTTCAGCAAATAAATCGTTTCCATAAGGATTTTTTTTCTTATCTATTATTCTAGTAATTCCGACAATAGCAGTAGGTACAACGAATATTAGTACAAGATATAGGATAGACATAAAAACTCCGTGAATATAGTATATTA
>NZ_CALXRN010000248.1 GCF_944390595.1 uncultured Brachyspira sp.
ACATAGTTCGCGGAAGCCGTGAAGCTACAGGTGTAGAAAAGAGAATGAAAGCTAGAAGTAAATATGGTACTAAGAAACCAAAGGCTTAATGGAGTAAATTAATATGGCTAGAAGAAGAAGAGCACAATCTAGAAAAATAGACGCTGATCCTATTTATGGTAGTGTTGATATAAGTAAATTTATAAACAAATTAATGTATGATGGAAAAAAAAGTAAGGCTGAAAATATATTTTATAAAGCTATAGATGTAGTTAAAGAAAAAACAAATAAAGATGGTTTAGAAGCTTTTAATGAAGCTATAGAAAATATTAAACCGCGTGTAGAAGTAAAATCAAGAAGAGTTGGTGGTTCTACTTATCAGGTTCCAGTAGATGTAAGAGAAGACAGACAAAAATCTTTAGCGTTCAAATGGCTTATAAATGCTTCAAGAAAAAGAGGCGGAAGAAGCATGGTTGAACGTTTATCAAATGAGATTGTAGATGCTATAGACGGAAAAGGTCAGGCAGTTGCTAAGAGAGATGAAGTTCATAGAATGGCTGAGGGTAACAAAGCATTCGCACACTTTAGATGGTAGTTTTTAAGGAGAATATTTAAGTGGCACGTCAAATTTCATTAGAAAACACACGTAATATTGGTATTATGGCTCACATTGATGCTGGTAAGACTACTTTGAGTGAGCGTATTTTATACTTTACAGGTAAAACGCATAAAATCGGAGAGGTTCATGAAGGTGCAGCAGAAATGGACTGGATGGAGCAGGAGAGAGAAAGAGGTATTACTATTACTTCAGCTGCAACTACTTGTTTTTGGAATGGACATAGAATCAATTTGATAGACACTCCGGGGCACGTTGACTTTACTGCGGAAGTAGAAAGATCTTTGAGAGTATTGGATAGTGCGGTTGGTGTTTTCTGTTCAGTAGGAGGAGTTCAGCCTCAGAGTGAAACAGTTTGGAGACAAGCAAGTAATTATAAAATTCCTAGAGCTATTTTTGTTAATAAAATGGACAGAATAGGTGCTAATTTCTACGCTGTTTTAGAACAAACAAGAGAAAGATTAAAAGCTAACAGTCACCCAGTAGTTATACCTATAGGTGCAGAAAGCAGCTTCGAGGGTGTTGTTGACTTAGTAAATATGAAAGAAATAGTTTGGGTTTCTGAAGACGGCATGAAAATGGAAGAGAGAGAAATCAGACCTGAATTAAAAGAAAAAGCAGAAGAGTATAGAAATTCTTTATTAGAAGCAATCGTTGAATATGATGATGATGCTATGAATAAGTTCTTTGAAGGTGAGGAAATAGATGTTCCAACTATAAAAAGACTTATAAGAACAGCTACATTAACAGCCGATTTCTTCCCAATGTTCTGCGGTACAGCTTTCAAAAACAAAGGTATTCAAGTATTAATAAATGCAGTAGTTGATTATTTACCATCTCCTGTAGATAAACCTGAAGTAGAAGGTACAGATTTAGATGGTAATGTTATAAAGAGAAAAATAGCTGATGATGAGAAATTCAGCGCATTAGCATTCAAAATAATGACAGACCCTCACGTAGGAAAAATAGCATTCTTAAGAGTTTACTCTGGAATATTAGAGGGCGGTTCTTATGTATATAATGCAACAAAAGGTAAAAGAGAGCGTATCGGAAGAATACTTCAGATGCACGCTAACAAAAGAGAAGAGATTGAGCAAGTATATTGCGGTGATATAGCAGCAGCAGTAGGACTTAAAGAAACAACAACAGGTGATACATTATGTCCTGAAAATGCTCCTATCATCTTAGAATCAATTAACTTCCCAGAACCAGTAATTAACGTTGCTATAGAGCCTAAAACAAAAGGCGACAGAGATAAAATGTCAATAGCTTTATCAAGACTTGCTGAAGAAGACCCAACATTCAGAGTTAGCTTTGATGAAGAAACAGGTCAGACAATTATCGCAGGTATGGGTGAATTACACCTAGAAATTATCTGTGACAGAATGAAAAGAGAATATAAGGTTGAGGCAAATGTTGGACGTCCTCAGGTATCTTATAGAGAAGGTATTAAGAAAACAGTTGAGGTACAAGGTAAATTCGTACGTCAGTCAGGCGGTAAAGGTCAGTACGGTGATGTATGGTTGAGAATTGGACCTAATGAACCTAATGCTGGATTCAAATTTAATAATGAGATCGTTGGAGGAGCAGTTCCAAGAGAATATATACCAGCTGTAGAAAAAGGTTGTGTAGAGTCTATGAATACAGGTGTTCTTGCTAACTATCCAATGCTTGATGTAATAGTATCTGCTTATGACGGATCATTCCACCCAGTAGACTCATCAGAAATGGCATTCAAAATTGCTGCTTCAATGGGATTCAAAGAGGGTTGTAAAAAAGCTGATCCTTATTTGTTGGAGCCTATGATGACAGTAGAGGTTGTAACTCCTGAAGATTATATGGGTGATATAATAGGGGACTTAGCTTCAAGAAGAGGACAGGTTCACGGATTTACAGATAAGTCTGGTTATAAATCTATTAATGCTACAGTGCCTCTTGCTGAGATGTTCGGATATACAACAAGTATAAGAAACGTATCTCAAGGTAGAGCAAGCTACACAATGCAGTTCTCACATTATGAGGAAGTGCCTAAAAACGTAGCTGAAGAGATAATCGGTGCTAGAATGGGTAATAATAAGTAAGTAACAAAATATAATAGTTACTATTAGTAAAATAAAAAAAGAATTCCTAAAGTATAAATAATTGGAGGATTAAAATGGCTAAAGGAACTTACGAAGGTACAAAAACACACGTAAACGTTGGTACTATTGGACACGTTGACCATGGTAAAACAACATTAACATCAGCAATAACAGCAGTATCATCTGCTATGTTCCCAGCAACAGTACAAAAAGTTGCTTATGACTCAG
>NZ_CALXRN010000249.1 GCF_944390595.1 uncultured Brachyspira sp.
CACTTCGAGAAATTTGTCGGTGGCAAATGCACCTTTGGCGATGTCACCGTGGAACTGTGCGAGAAATTCAGGGATTACCTACTCAAATGCAAACAGATCAATCATCCTAATGCTTATATCTCACGCAATTCGGCAGCAGGCTATTATTCTACATTCCGTGCCCTATTGAAAATAGCCTATAAAGAAAAGATGCTGCGCGAGAATTTGAACGACTTTCTGGAAAAGATAGAATGGAAAGAGGTCAAGAAAGAGTATCTGACACTTGATGAAGTCAAGAAACTGGCAGCTACACCCTGCAAGATTCCAGTCTTGAAACAGGCCTCCCTATTCGCTTGCATGACCGGCCTCCGTATCAGTGATATTCTGAAGCTGGATTGGCGTGATTTTGAAGTCGGTCCGGATCAAGGCTATTACATTCGTATCTGTACCGAGAAGACGGAAACCGAGGCCACCCTTCCCATCAGTCAGGAGGCACTGGAGTTGTGTGGCGAATGGGGTTCCGGAAAAGTCTTCAAAGGCTTAACCCGATCCATGACTCATCACCCCCTGAAACAATGGATTGCCGAAGCTGGAATCAGGAAACACATAACCTTCCACTGCTTTAGGCATATTGAATATTCCTTCTCACTAAAATCCAATCGCTTGTAAAATAAGTGCAACTTAATAGGCAACAATTTATAAACCAATGCATTCTGTGTTTCACCTCGTTTTGCATTAATTCAAAAGAACGCTTTTCCTAAATGCTAAAGGAATTAAATTTTATTACTCCACAAAGTTTTCCATTTGTCCATGCTCATAAAAATTCCTCTTTCCGAGGTTACAGAGTTTAATCTGCTATCATTTCGTATTCGGCATATTCGGGGGAACCATTTGTCGAGCTGGTCATCAACCCTCATTTTCATTTGGGAAGTGATATACTTCGACATTTTCTGAACAAGAACGGAAAGAGACGCTACCTCATCAAGCCATCCGATTATGAAAAGTCGCTTGGCATCAAAAATGTCAATAGGCATAATGAGGTAGGCAAACAATCCGAATATTGCCGACTTGCCTTTACGCGGCACAACCGGCTTTGCAGCTCCAGATGCAGATGCTATCCCATAGAGCGTTATAATCAAGATTAAAAATTGCCATAAAGTATATATTTGTTGATTACACCATAATAGGATACTATTTTTGACAAAGAGATTGCCATCTAAAATCTAAACCTTTTTGGAAATTGTATTTGCCAGAGGATAACTTAATCATCTCGGATGCCAAATTAGAAACGGAAACCCCAATTTCAATAATATTGATAGAGCTTGACTATAAGAATTATTCTGCATTGGGGAATCAATGTCAATCATAAATATACAACAGCATGTTGTTATGTTAACTCTCAAGGTGGTCACGAGCCCATTTAGCTTCCTTTATCCAATGTTCTTGTTCAGAGCCAGAGGAGATACGTGCTTGATGCTCATACCACTCAACATCAGCCATCGTGGCATTTTTTGCTTCACCAGAGATATCGACTGAATGGGTATCAGCGAGAGCACTCGCGGAAGTAGAAGGTGTCGAACCAAATTGTGCGCGATATTCGGCAATTAAACTGCCTTTCTCAACGATATGCTCATTCAAGCGAACGAGGCAGTTTTCATATGTTGGCGGTATTCCACGCTCTGAAAGTTCTTGAGCAACCTGTTGCCCATATTCAATGAAATTCGCACGAAGAGCTCCATTAGGATGAGTAGCGCCACCCGGTGTAGAGCCAAGAGCAGCCTCAAAATTGTCGATATCCATCCCTTTTAGACCTGCATGTACTCCAGCAAAGAAATCGCATGCGAGCTCTTCTTCCCAGTTATCATTGTAGGCACCCTGCAATGTGCGATGGGCACATTCGTGGGTGTAGATAAGGGTCAGAGAGTCTTCTCCGTTGATTCCAAGTTGCATAAGTTGTTCACGGTTAAAACCAAAAACATCGTCGTCCATGGTCAATGTATCATTGGGCCAAACGCAAGCACCATGTGCATTAATCACTGGCACTTCGGGAATACCGAAGAAATCGCAAGCTTTGGTAACAGCTGAAAGAACCATATCATCCGGCAACATAACATCATTAATGTTACTGGAAAGATTCATGACGTTGTGCGATGAAGCAACATGGATATCATCCACGAAATTATCAAAATCATTATTCATAATCATTATTGTTTGTTATTATATTTTTCTTTAATGAGTAGAACATGCCAGAAAACTATCACTACTGAGAAGTTTATTTTGTTGTGCCATCGGTCAATCCAAGCCGCTGAGCCATTTCTTTTGAAGCTGGTGTGACGGATGTCGTAATATTGTTTGATTTTATATTAGACACATGAGATTTCGTTTCCTCTTTTTTCTCCTCTTTGTATGCCACAATCTCTGAAATGAAATCATCTTTGGTAAAGATATGCCTACTTCCATCTTTTTGAGATGCTTTCAATAGCACTCGCCATATAATCGTCTTGATATCTCTTCCTGATAAACTTACCAAATTTGTTGCAATAAATTCCAACTCTATATCTGTGAATGCAGAGTTGGGAATATATTTAGATAAATTGGATGGAATGTTTTTTACAAATATTTGCTTGCAAGTTTCTTTATCCGGAAGAGGAAATTCTATTTCTGCGAGGAAACGTGTCTTGAAAGCACTATCGTAATTAGTGGTTAAATTGGTGGCAAATATAACGACTCCTTTGTATTTCTCAAGCTGAATTAGCATTGTACTACGCAATGAATTAATTGCTTGTTCCGAACCTTGCGAAACATTTTGAATGCGTTTGCCCAAGAAAGAATCTGCTTCATCGAAGAACAATACGAGTTTTTTATCTTTTGCAAAATTGAAAACCCTTTCAAGTTTTTTGGGGGCTTCGCCGACATACATGGATTCAATTTCTGAATAGTTCAACGCAAGCAGTTGATATTCGTCACCAGTTTGTTTTGATAATTCATTAGCAACTGCAGTCGCACACATGGTTTTGCCTGTGCCAGGAGGTCCATAAAAGTTAATGATTGATCTGATATTTGAATCAACCTCTGCGAATCCCCATATGTTATAAACAAGATTTTGGTTTATAATGCTTGATAATGCCATCATTAACTTGGCTTTATTATCTTTTGATAATACAACCCTGTCAAGTGACATATTTGGCTCAATAATCTTAAAGTCAGCCCCTTCTACTTTTTGAAATTCTGCTTGTGTCTGTTTATACTGATTGACTTGTTGCTGTACTAATGTTTCAACGGAATAATCCAAGCCTCTCTCTATGTGGTTAATAACTATTTGAGAGATCTCAATTATCACTTTATTGGGAACTTCCTTGAATAGAGAAACTAATAGATTCTTGTTGGCTACTTGAGGAAAATTTCGTTCAACAAATGTATTCAAATCTCCAGACTCAATTTGATCCAGATATTCAACAAAAGATATATTATTTGACAACTCCTTTGACAATAGTAGTGGTGATGAAACAGCCAAAAGAATAATATTCCCAGAAATTGCAGCTGCAGTTAAATTCCCTTCTATATCATACCGAAGCATTGACAATTCTCTGTTCGGAATTGCAGGAGATGTATTGAGATCAGAGAACAAATAATCAAAACCAGAAAGAAGAATTACTCTATTTTTTTCGTTAGACAAGGTGTTACGCAATAGGGTATTATCCTTGAGAATATCGTTTATTTTGATTGTATAAAGCGACTTTGTCATCTTTTCTGACAATGATTCTGCAAATACATCAACGGCAGAATCATTCGCCCCCGCCAAACATATAAAGTTTAACGAAGACTTTGACTGACCCAAAAACGATATTAAACGATAGATTTTTGTTTCAAAGAGATCAAAAAACACAGATGTTCTCTTGCTGGTCGGAATATGTGTAGGCTCAGAAAGTTCTTCTTGGAATGGACTTTTTACAATTATAAGCATCGAATTGATTCCAACCTTGTCAAATCTGAAAAGCGTCAACTTTGCTTTTAAAATTCCAAGTTGAGACATGTCTTTCTTGCTTATATCAATAGTCTTCCAAAAAATGTTATCATTCAATGTTATTGAATCTCTTTTTTCAGCTACTTCAGGATTGAGAATAAGGGTATAATCGAATTTGCACTTTGTACACTGCTCGAAATCAGAGACTCTTTTTATAAAAGACTCATAGATTCTGCTTTTCTCCATAGAGGAAGCTCGGTTAGTTGAATGATCAACAAAATGTGTAATTGTACTCATGATGAATATTTGTTTATTTCACGGCCTGCATATAAAGAGGACGATATGCCGTCTAAACTAGCATAAGATTCACTTGCAATGGTATTACCAAAGATGTCCTCAACATTTACATCTATTGTATCTACACCACAAGTCGTGTAATTCTTTTTTATTTTAGCCTTAAAAAAATCGGTATGTTTTTCCTTAAGTTTTGCAACTAATTTTGCGACAGAAAGGAATGCAAAGATGATGATAATCCCTGCAGCCACCAGTATTGTTATTATTGCTGCTACGGTAAAACTCATTACTTTAAATTTAATTCATTTACGTCATTTTTGAGAATGTTCACGAGATTGGGTTCAATCGAATTACAAGCAATAAGTAAAACATACTTGGTGTTGAGTTCCATATCAGTGATAACGAAAGCGACAATATTCTTGGCGTTCGAAACAATTAACTTTTCTACAACCTCTTTCGGGAGATTAAAATTATTGACTGATGATTGTAAATTTCTCAAGGCAAACAAACGGATTGTCTTGCCAAAATCTTCAAAGTCTAAATTCAGGGATTTTAACCATGGTGCTAAATCTTTAAGACTAGCAGTCTCGGTCTCTTTTAAATTAATTTGTGTTGGTAAGAAGACTTTTCTACCACGACCATTCCTACGGTTTAGCAGATAATAGGTTCCACCCCCAACCACAAGGATAGCGGCTCCGATGATAAAGTAATTCAATGTTGTCATATTCCTTTTAGATTAATTTCTGTTACTTCATGAGCCATAGCCTTAGCTCTTAGCTCCTCTGATAGTTCATTCGCGGAAACGGAATAAACATTCTCCGTGTTAAACTCCGCATCTGTTTGTATGATATGTATATCATAATCAGATGTTTGGGCATCCTCGAAGAGATCCTTCGAATCAACGACATCAGTGCCCATTTTACCTTCTGCTTTAGCTTTTTTTATTATCTCCGTGAAATCTAGTCCATTAGCATTCTTCTTGGTAAATACTAAAAAAAGTTTCTTTACGCCGTTTTTTAGTTGTTCCTTTACGATAGACAAGCCATCGGCAATTTTTCCTGCTACATAAGACAGCCCACTAGCAACCTTTGCTACAAGGGATTTGATAAGTGACTTAATAACGCCGACAATAGTCTTTATCCAGTTTGCAACTTTGACAATAAAGACCTTAAATCTAGACCAGACCTTTTGAATTGCACTTTTAACCCACTCCCATGCGGATTTGATGTAATCTAGAAATCCCATATTACTTAAAGTTTAATTGCATACTATCGTTGCTGCCAAACATATCATCCAAAGTGTCGTCGGTTTCCATAAATGATATAACACATTTGGGGTGATTGGAATTGATGAGCGGTTGTTTATCTTTCGTTAAACACATATACATTTTATATGGATACTTATCGAATAATCCACTGCGGGATTTGCACAGAAAAGCACCATTAAAAGATAACTCGCCCATTTGTGTTTTAGCCTTACGAAGCCATTGAACAATATCTTCATATTTGAGTTCCTTGCGATTCAATGACTCTACCTCTTTAGCTTCACATTCATGTAAAATAGCTTCCTTGACATTATTGATATAATCCTTGAAAAGGTCATCAATTTTTGAAGCTAAAGGCCGTAACTCTTTTTGCAAATACTGATATTGGCTATCCAGAATTGCAGAAACGTCTTCTTTGTTCATATTAGCAATTATTATTTGTTCGATTTTATTTAATGATTCTACAGGGCAAGAAAATCTATCACCTGAGAAAAGATTTTTAGGGCAGTAAAATTTGGGGGCAAGAAACAGCCAAACACCATTCTTCCCCCATGACACGATTTCGTTATCTTTAGTAAAGAATGCAGCTACGGCTAACTTTGTATCTTTCTTAATAAGATGAAAAGAGTCGCAAGAAGGCAAAACTTTCAAAGCGTTTAAGCAAGTCTGGATAATATATAAAATTGAGAGCTCTGTTGATTTATGTACCGCCCAATTTATGCCATTTTCCCGTTCTCTTAAAATATTAGCTTGGATATTACGAATGAGATAATCTATATGCGTATGTGTATGATGATTATTTGCAAATTCACGGATGTCCTTAATGAGACTAAGCTCCTTAATTTGTTTGCTTTCAGGTAAAGTTTCAATATAGCCTAATAACAGATTAACGGCATTTTCTTTGTCACTTATGGCTGGAGCGAAATCTGACCAATTAGTTTTTAAATCACAGAACTCAACATTCGATTCAACCGCCTTCCTCAAAGATGATTCATATTCAACAAAATATTCTTTAACTTCGTCCGTAGATAAGCGAACATAAGATTGGGATAACAATGTTGGCAAAGTTGGGCCTATTCTATAGAAATTCCAATAGTACATGTCAGCAAAGAAACTGATAAAGGCCTCAAGTTTATCAATACAAACTGCTAAAATAGCTTCAACTGTTTCGTCGCTGTAACAATGTCCTGAATTAGACGTAATAACAAAACCTGAATCCAACTCGTTGGCTATATCATTAAGGTGAGCGTCAGCTGAATCAATTGATAACCCCCACCAATAGAAACGAAAAATAAGTCTCCCATTTTTTAAAATAGGTGAAATAACCAAAGTCGGCACATCAGACAGATGAGCATATAGATCCTTGTGTTTCGAGCCGACATCCTTAAAATTGTCTCTCCAGGCCTCTTGGAAGAATCGTATAGATTTTTTCGCCGAAATATTCCAATATCGAGAGCAGAAGCATGCTAATGCTTCCTCAAGTTTATAGAATACTGCTTTGTTAAACTTGGCATCAGTTGATGTGGTAAATATGCAATTTAGCGGTATAGCTTTTTGTTGAAATTGACCGATAGAAGTTATGGTATCATTCTTTATTACATATGGGGGCACCATCAATGGCCAGCTATCCAAGGAAGATTCATAAGCTGCTTGAAGTAAACTATTCTCATGATTTGTCCTAATAAGGTTAAGTCGATCTTGCTGTGCCTCAACCTCAAGTTGACGTTGGAACGAACATAGTTCAGCAAATTCTGCACGGGCATTTTCAATTCCCTCGCGAGTAACCTTCTCCTCAAAAGCCTGCTGCTTTCGGGCTATTTCCTCCGCATGTTTTTTACCTTTAATATTATTATAGCAAGCTGAAGCTATTTGAACAGCTAAAGTTGATAAGAATGTGATTGCCATAGTTTAAGCTTTGAGAAGTTTAAAACTTAATGAATTGTCAATCAAAGAGAGTTCTTCCTTTGTACACAACTGGCGAAATTCTGAACTTTCAAAAAGTTTTCTCATGTCTTGATAATGAGAGGACATCAGCTCTTGTATTTCCGGAATTGCAAGGATTTCAGATTCAACATTTTGACCGAATAATACTGGAGCATGATATTCAGCAAGCATATAAGCATCTCTCGTCATTCCTATTATTGCTTTGACTGCCGACATCGTAATCTGTGGTATGAGATCATTGTCAGAGCATTTTATTTGGACGGCTTTGCTGTGATTCATACTTTGCAGGCCATGAGCAAATGACCAAGAAGCCGTTTCAATTCCGATGATATCATCTTGTTGATATGGGAACACCAATAGTGTTGGAATACCTCCCATTATAAAGTTAATATTCATTGCTTCACCTAGACGGCTTTGGCACGAATTCTTCCAAGGACATTTCTCTACATTTACACCGAAGGGCTGCATATAGCTTATTAGTTCTTCGCAGAATTGCTCATACAAAGAGGTGTTCCTGATAGAAGACGTAAGCTCTGTTTTAGCGACAAGTACCGTCAATGGGACGATAGATTTTTGAGACAAAAACTTTTCGCGTTCCATCAAGACAGAATACACCGATTGTTCAAGAGGCCAATATCGGGTTAGGAAATCCTTGAAATCGGCCTGTTGTTGACGAGATTTATTCATCTCTATAGTTTGCTGAATCAAGTACTGGCGGCCTAATTCATAGCTTTCTCTACGGAATAAAAGTTGTGCATCCAATCTTTCACGAGCATATTCATTTCTTAATTCTTGAAGATGTTCACGAAATTCCAAATTAGAATTTACTATTTCAGATTGTTGATTCCGTGCTTTGTCGCCAAAAACAGCTGATTGAATCGCACTTGTAAAAAAGAAAGGAGAACAGCCACTTTCCTGAAGTGTATTTATAATTGCATCTATTCCCATATCAAATATTCAAATCATCAATAATTCCGAGCTCTTCATCATTCGAGTCGTTGAAATTGAGTTCATTGTCTTTACGCCCATGACAGTCATCATTATCATCTTGAATGTGCATCATACCAGACAGATAGTCATTTGCAATACAGATGATATCATCTACTGACTGTTCCCAAGGGGAATTGATTTGTTCAGTTTGAAGCGACTCAATTTGACTAATATTGTTTAGATTATGTATGGCCGCCATACTGGCAAAATCAGGTAAATCCAAAGATCCAATAGACTCTGAATCCAGATTTATTCCATCTGATTCAACAGACTGCACCAAATCTGAAAGGTCGTCATCTATGCTGAGAAGATTACTAACTTCTCTGAACTCTGATCCTCTTAAATTGCCTTCCACATAAGCGCCTAGCATCTCTTCCGATATAGAGAGATCTTGAAGGTCATCAAACTTATCTTGAAAGTCTATCATACGACACCCTCCTTTCTCAAAGCAACGTAGAGTTGGGCTTTGGCCAATTTATGTTTGTTATAGTAATTCGACATGGTCATGGATAACAATTCAGCCGTCTCCTCGTTTGTTCTATCGAGGAGATATCGCAACTCAATGAGGCGGCGATACCGTTCATTAGGCATTTGCTTCAGGACTTTGTAGGCATCTTCCATGCTGAGATTTCTTATTTCTTTATCTACAGAGCCACCAATGCGCTCTAAACTATCACCATCACCATAATTATTATTTGTTTCGATACGCTTGGCAAACAGCTGATGACAATAGTTCTCAACCACAATCTTCAGCCACATTGTCAACGTGCATCTGAATTCGAATGCTGCAAGCTTCGAGATGCCTGTCTTCTTCTGAGGAATCATAATATAGACATATATCTCGTTTATAAGTTCAAAACAAGATTCACAATCGGTATAATATTTGTCATAAACCGCCTTGAACAAGGGATAGCACTTCCTATATAGGAATTCCTTTGTGATTGTGGTGTCCCTATCCAATATCGCCTTGACGATTTCTTGGTCGGTGTAGTTTTCTATCTCCATCGTATCAGCAACAATATAATTGATGCAAATATACGCAAAATCTCACAAAATCAAATTTTTGGGGCAGGAATTTTCACACTTCAATTCTTCATCAATACACACTTTATTTCAGGTCCTTTTTGGATAAAAATAAGCTTTTCCCACCATCAAAACACCAATTTTCTTTGCCAGCAAACAATTAGTTACAACAACGGTTCGGAAGAACAGTTCTGGCTTTCGGTGTTCAATGCCAAGCCCACGATTTCCGACCGCAAGAGTACGCAAAGTTCCATTTTTATCAGACGTCCTTACATCTCCGTTATCGGTACCATCCAAAAGAAGATTCTGGGCGAACTGGTCAAGGGCGAGCGTTCGAATAACGGTTTTATTGACCGTATTCTTTTCGTGATGCCTGAATCTGTCTTGAAAAGCAGATGGAACGACCGGGAAACTCCTGAAGAGCTGGAAATCCAGTGGCAACAGATTATCGACAAGCTAATCGCACAGGATTGTCCGCATGACGAGAATAATGAGTTGCAGCCTCAATGCCTGCCATTCGATGAAGA
>NZ_CALXRN010000250.1 GCF_944390595.1 uncultured Brachyspira sp.
GTGACGACGAGTTGACAGAGTTGGTGGGTTACTCAAATGAGGGCGAGTTCCGTTCGGAAAATGCTCCGGAGAATCTTCGTGCCTGGTTGGACGGTTATGCTGCATTTGTCCGCAGTGTGCGTGACGGGAGTTCAAAACCGATGCGAACTATTGTAAACAATGGAACACTTGTGGTAGGACCGTTGGTGACTACACGGTGGAATCAGAGTGAACCGTATAATTTGCTTTGTCCCTATGATTCGAACTACAAAGTGACTTGTCCTACCGGATGTGCTGCCACTTCCATGGCACAGTTGATAAATTATCATGAATGGCCGGAACAGGGCAAAGGCACAAAAAGTTATTATTCCAGCTATGGCGTCCTTTCGGTCGATTTTTCCAAATCGGTTTACGATTGGGCCAACATGAAGGACCGTTATGAAAGCTATTATGATTCAGACAACAATATCATTAATGAATGGAATGACACGGAAGCTAATGCCGTAGCCAAACTGATGTACGACTGCGGCGTTGCTCTTGAAATGGGCTATGGCCCTGATGCAAGTGGTGCGTATGATACGGATATGCCGTTGGCCTTGTGCGATTATTTTGGTTATCATGCCGATCTGATTACCCGTGACGGTTATACCGAAGAAGAGTTCCTTTCCCGCATTAAGGAGGAACTTGACAATCAACATCCGCTCGTTTTCAATGGTCAGGGGTCGCTTGGAGGGCATTCCTTTATTGTCGATGGTTACGATTCCAATGATTATCTCCATGTCAATTGGGGATGGGGTGGTCTTTCCGATGGATATTTCAATGTCAGCTATATGAATCCTGCAGATTTGGGAACTGGGGGCGGTAGTGGTGGCTTTAATTCGATGCAGAGTATTATTGTAGCTTATCCTGATATAACAGGTAAAGGATCCCATGGTCAGTTTGTTTTGCGTCTCCTTGATTCTTCTACATGGGAAGGTAGCGTGAACTTTTATGAGAAAGTTTTGCAGGATTCCATTTCTAAGGGGGAAAATTTTCGAGTGGAATATTTTGGTATCTCTAATATGGTTAAATTGGATTATAGAGGTGAATTAGCTTTGGGTATTTATAATGAAAGTGGTGAACAGATTGCTGTAACATCGTCAAATAAGGCAATTATTGGAGGATTTGATATTATTTATTATCCAGAAGAGTTAGTGGCAAATGAAGAGTTGGTTACATTAGCTGACGGAAACTATGTGATACGTTTGGTTTCACGCCAACAGGACTATGATAATTGGGTGCGTGTTGCTGCTGATGGTATCAACATTTCCGTTTCGGGAAATGAGATCAAGGTGGTTGAACCTGTTACTCCTACGGCTGTCATCAGCTGTGAGAAATTTGAAACATTGACTGAACAAGTGAATGTGGGTGGTACTGCTGATTTCCAAGTAACTTTGAAAAATGACTCTGGGTATGATTTTATTGGTGAAATGTCACTTTTAGTATACAATGATGACACTAATAAAAAGGTATTCAAGTCGTCGGTAGATGTTTTGGTAGGCAAAAACTCTGAACAGGTTGTGAGTGCCAGCTTACGTTTGCTTAATTCGATGACAGCCGGCCGTTATCGTGTGGAGGTGGAGAATTTCACGGCTTCCAACAATGTGGAATTGGATTTCACCGGAGGCGAAACTGTGGCTTATGTAGAGGTTGTCGACCCGTCGGGTGTGGCTTCTGTCGGTGGCGATAATGTATCTGTTTCGGTGCGCGGCAATGTGATTCACATTGACGGTACGGCCGAAGAGGCAGCCGTGTACGACTTGTCGGGTGTTTGCATTTGCACGACGGCCGACCGTGAAATACCAATGGACGCTTCGGGAGTTTATTTCGTGAAGGTTGCCGGAAAAGTCTGGAAAGTTTTGGTTCGCTGAACTTCTGTTTGGCAATAGGATAATGCCGGATAGTGTCATTTTACGACACTGTCCGGTTTTTTGTTTGTCAGATATTTTGTAAATCGTTGAAATTTATTAAATTTGCGATTAATGGAAACACAAAAATAAAAATTATGAAACGATTTTTTCTATTAGGGACGCTTTTGATTACAGGTTGGAGTCTGCATGCTGCACAGTTGTCAGAGTCGGAGGCTTATCGGATTGCCCAAAAGTACAATCAATCATTGGCGACAACGCTGTGGAAGCAAAAGGCTTCCGGGGTGGCATCGTTTTCTTCCGATGCCGAGTATTATGTGTTTAATGCTGCCAAGAACCAGGGATTTGTCATTGTCTCGGGTGACGACAGCCTGACGGAACTGGTCGGCTATTCCGACAGCGGGACGCTCGACATGGAAAACCTTCCCGATAACCTTTCGTCGTGGCTGGATGCTTATGCCGAGTATGTGAAAGCCGTGCGTCGTTCGGAGGCCAAACCGTTAAAAAACAATCTGATGCCGTCGCTTCCTGTAATTCAGCCGCTGTTGGGCCAGATTATGTGGAATCAGAGTATGCCTTACAATGACATGTGTCCTTATGACAGCGATGCTCAAGAGCGTTGTCCTACGGGATGTGTGGCTACGGCGTTGGCTCAGATTATGAAATATTGGGAATGGCCCGTCAACGGTGTGGGCAGTTATTCCTACAATTCCAGTTATGGGGTGTTGAGCGCCGACTTTACCAAAACTTACGAGTGGGACACGATGCGCGACACTTACACTTCCTATTATGACGAAAATTGGAACATTGTAAATGAATGGACGCAGGAAGAAGGTGAGGCCGTTGCCCAACTGATGGCGGATTTGGGTGTGGCTTTGGAAATGAATTATGCTCCGGGCGGCAGTGGTGCCAATGATGCAATGGTACAGCGTGCGATGCACGACCATTTCCGCTATCAGGTGGAAAATCATCCTCGTTTGTCGATGTCGTCTTCTGAATTTGTTGATTTGCTGGTGACAGAATTGCAGCAGTCACGTCCGGTTTATTTCAGTGGCGGCAGTGCCAGTGGAACAGGTCACGCCTTTGTTGTAGACGGATGCAATTCCGACGGCTATTTCCATGTGAATTGGGGTTGGGGCGGCATGTCGAACGGTTATTTCAATGTGAACTACATGAATCCGAACGAGCAGGGTATTGGCGGGTCAGACGGTGGCTATTTCATGCGCCAGTCGGCTACTACGTTGCAGCCCTATCGTGACGGAGATGTGGCTCCTGTCGGACAGGTTGTGTTCAGTTATACTACTTCTCAATCCAATCAAATTACAGGATTAGTGGCCAACGTTGAATCGTTCA